>CAMWSZ010000042.1 GCA_947177005.1 uncultured Clostridia bacterium
AGCAGTACCAACAGCATAACCGCCGTCAAAACAAGCGCAAAATATCTTTTCATACGGTCACCTCCTCAAACAAATGGCAGGCGATCTCGTGACCCTCGCCGATGGCTTTCAGCGCGGGGCGCTCCCTGCGGCAGATATCCGTACAGTGCCCGCATCGCGTCTGAAAAGGACATCCGGGGGGCACGTCCAAAGGACTTGGTATTTCGCTGTCAATGCTCTCAATCTTTTTTGAGAAGTCCATTTTGGTATCGAAAATAGCGCTTAACAATGCCTGTGTATACGGGTGCCGCGCTTTGTCCACATCTTCACCAGGGAGAACCTCCACGATACTGCCCAGATACATCACGGCAATTTGATGAGCAAAAGATTGAATCAGCCCTAAATCGTGGGCAATAAAGCCGATAGCAATATTTTTTTCTTTTTGGAGCTTGCAGACCAGCTCAATAATAGTCTTCTGCACGGATACGTCCAGCGCACAGGTCGCTTCGTCCATAACAATCAGCTCCGGTTCCAGCGCAATGGCGCGGGCAATCGCAATTCTCTGCCGCTGCCCACCGGACATATTATGTGGGAAGCGGTCCGCGAAGTCGCCGGGCAAATCTACGGATTCCAGATATTTCCGGGCCACTGCGTCTTTTTCGGACGCCTTGATCCGCCCAAAGTTCATCAGCGGTTCGCAAATGATGTCACGGATTTTCATTTTCGGGTTGAATGAACCGCTGGGGTCCTGAAAGACCATCTGGATATACTGCCGGGTCTGACGCAGTTCCTCGCCCTTCAATTTCGTCAAATCTTTTCCCTTGAAAAGAATTTCTCCTTCTGTGGGAACGTCCAGACGAACCAGAAAGCGCATAAAGGTGGACTTGCCGCAGCCGGACTCTCCGATCAGTCCCAAAGTCTTTCCCCGATAGAATTTCAGGTTGATATCATTGCAGGCTGTCAGTTCCCGGCCGCCGGAAGCGGGGAAACGCCGGGTAACGTGCCTCGCTTCCAGAATCAAGTCTTTTTCATCAAACATAGCGCACACCTCCCAGAGACGGAACCGCCTCCAGCAGCTTTTGGGTATAGCCGCTGTGGTTTCCGCTGAGAATATCGTCCCGGTTTCCGCTGTCGCAGATTTCGCCGTTCTTCATCACGACAATCAAATCGGACATATAGGCGGCAACGCCCAGATTGTGGGTGACGATAATGATACCGGTGCCGTACTCATCCCGCAGTTCCATCATCTGACGGACAATCTGCGCCTGTGTGGTCACATCCAGAGCGGATGTAGGCTCGTCCGCCAGCAGGAGCTTGGGTTGGAAGGTCATTGCCATCGCAATCCCCACACGCTGCCGCATACCGCCGGAAAGCTGGAAGGGATATGAGTGCATGATATTGTCGCCGCTGGGCAGACGCATACGCTCCAGCATGGCAATCCCTCGTTTCCAGGCATCGGATTTGGAAATGCTTTCGTGCGTGCGGATGTACTCCACAAAAACGTCCCCGATTTTCCGGGTAGGATTCAGCATTGCGCCGGAGTCCTGGAAAATCATGGAGACATCGGTTCCCCGGAGTTTACGCCACTGATCGGGCGTGTTTTTCAGCAGGGACTTTCCCTCAAACAGAATATCGCCCGCTGTGACCTTTCCGCCGCCTGCCAGCAGACCCAGCACGGCGCGAATGACAGTCGTCTTGCCGGAGCCGGATTCGCCTACCAGAGAGGCAATCTCCGCCCGGTGCAGGGTCATGCTGAAGTTTTTCACCGTGGGACGGTCTTTATAGCAGATCGTAATATTTTGGATTTCCAGCATAGACGCCTCCTTATTCATCTCGTGGGTCCAGAATATCCCGGAGCGCGTCGCCCAGCAGGTTGAACACCACGACCACGACAAAGATCGCCGCGCCGGGATAGAGCATCATCCAGGGGGCGCTCTGGATAAACTGCCTGCCCTCATTCAGCATCAGGCCCCATTCCGGCGTGGGCGCCTTCGCGCCGAAGCCCAGGAAAGAGAGGCCCGCCAGCTCCAGCATCATGCCGCCGATATCGGTAGCCGCTGTAATCACCAGCGTCGGAATGACATTGGGAATCATGTATTTTGTCAGTATGTAGGGCGTTTTGGAGCCTGTGACCACGGCAGCGGCCACATAGTCCCGATTGCGGATTTTCAAGACCAGGCTTCTTGCAAGCCGGGCGTATTTTGTCCAGCTCACCAGGGATACGGCAATGACGGCGTTCCGCACACTGGCCCCCAGGATACCGGCAATCGCCATCGCAAAGACCATACCGGGGAAGGAAACCATCATATCCGCAATACGCATAATCACGGCGTCAACCCAGCCGCCAAAATACCCCGCCAAAACGCCCAGTACCGTGCCCAGCGCAAAGATAATCAGTACAACCGCGAAGGATGCAGTCAGACTGGTTCGTGCGCCGTAGATCACACGGGTGAAGATATCGCGGCCCAGCTTGTCAGTGCCGAAAATGTGTCTTGCGCTGGGAGCCTGTAAAGCATCCTTCAGCACGGAATCCGTGGGACTGACGCCGCCGGTGACAACAGGCGCGAAAATGGCTGTGAGAATAATCAGCAAGGCCAGAAGCGCAAAGAGACAGAAGGCTTTGTTTTTCTTTACAAAGTTTTTCACTTCCATATCTGCTACCTCTTTTCTCTCATTCTGGGATCAACATAGTTGTAGGAAATATCCACGGCCAGATTGATCAGCATATAGATCAGGGAAATCCATAGGACGTAGCCCTGAATCAAGGGATAGTCATAGGCATTGATGGCTGATACCGCCAGACCGCCCATGCCAGGATAAGAAAAGATGACCTCGACGACGGCAGTGCCGCCCAGCAGAGAACCGAGAGACAGGCCCAGCATGGTCAGAAGCGGCAGCAGGGAGTTGGGGAAAACGTTCAGCCACAGGATTTTCCACTCCTTCACGCCCCTGGCCCTCGCGCCGGTGACATAATCCTGGCTCAGCTCCTCCAGAATGGCGGTGCGCACCTGCCGGGTGTACTTGGCGGACATGGCAAAGGCCAGCGTGACAGAGGGCAGAATCAGACACTTGAAGTCGCCGCCGGAGGAAACAACCGGCAGCAGCTGGAGCCTGACGCAGAAAAACAGCATCAGCAGCAGGCCAACCCAGAAATTTGGCATGGACACACCGAAAAAGGTAATGCCGCGCAGGGCATAGTCTACTACGCTGTTTTTATGGGTCGCCTGCGCCATGCCGATAGGAACAGCCACCAGAAGCATCAGGAACATAGACAATATAGAGAGCTTCAGCGTAGGCCAAAGCCGGTTCAGAAGCAGCTGGGCAACAGGCTTGTTGTATGCATAGGAATTGCCGAAATCGCCCTTGACACAGTTACGAAGCCAGTCAAAATACTGGACCAGCATGGGACGGTTTAGTCCCATAGCCTCCCGCGTCTCCTGAATAATATCCTCGCTGGGCATGATACCGGCGGCGGCATACATGGTGCGCACAGGGTCGCCTGGAGCCAGATAGGTAATCAGAAACGTCAGAAAACTGATGCCCAGCGCGACAAGAATGATCTGGAGCAGCCGTTTCCTTAATTGTTTTGCGGTCAAGGATATCCTCTCCTTTCCGGCTCGGTATCAGGAAGCGGGATAGATTTCCGTGGTAATCCAGTAGTAGTCAGCCGTGTGGATGGCCGCGCCGCCGACGGTTTCATTCCTGGAGATCATAGAGCTGTTGTAATAGCCGTGTACAATGGCAGCGGCGTCATCAATCAGAATCTGCTGCATCCGCTGGATAATATCACGGCGGGCGGCAGTGTCAAACGTGGTGTTGAGTTCATCATACAGGGCGTCATACTCCGCGTTCTTGTAGCCGCAGTAGTCCGCGCCGGAGGTGGAGCACCACGCGGCTAGGTATTCGGTGGGGTCGCCGGTGCCTACAGTGGTCCAGTTGGAACCGTTGATATCAAAGTCGCCGGACTGGTAGCTGTCCCACTCGCGGGCAGAGTCGCCGATCTCCAGATCAACGCCGATGCCGATTGCTGTCAACTGTTGCTGAATCGCTTCCGCAAAATCGTTCAGGCAGCGGTTGGGATATGTCACATAGTGCAGGACAACTTCCTTGCCGTCCAGCTCACGGGTACCGTCGCCGTTGGTATCCACGATACCTGCATCATCCAGCAATTTCGCGGCGGCGTCCGGGTCGAAAGCATAGGGGTCAGTCAAATTTTTATAGCCGTAGTCCAGAGTAGAGGGCAGAACGGAGAAACCCGAAGTATACAGTCCGCCTACGGTGATGGAACACATCGTGTCATCATCCAGCGCCATCAGGACCGCCTCACGCAGTGTCTTATTGGACAGCAGCCTGCCTTCCGCCATATTCATATGTGCCAGCCCGGTTCGGACACCGCTGGCGATTGTTACAGTAAATTGGGGGTCCACCTGCAAATCCCGCAGGTCGCTGATATTAGTCACATTTTCGGCCAGATCAAGCTGGCCGGACTGCAAGGCCATCGCTTTGGCAGAAGCATCGCCCATGTAGAGCAGCTCAATGGAGGCGTAGGGAACGTCACCGCCCCAATAATGTTCGTTGGCAACCATCGTGTACCCTACTTCCTCCCGGAAGTTTGTAGCGACATAGGGGCCGGTGCCGATGGCGGCATGGTCATAATCAGTAGTGTGCTCCACATCCAGAATAACCATGACCGGGTATGCCAGATTTTTCGTCAGATCCACATAGGGCTTGGAGGTTTTTATGACCACATTGCCGGAAGCGTTGTCGGCAGTGATCTCCGCCTCAGCCTCCAGATATTTCTGGGGTGCGGAC
The DNA here is from genome assembly GCA_947177005.1 of uncultured Clostridia bacterium. Taxonomy (GTDB): domain Bacteria; phylum Bacillota; class Clostridia; order Oscillospirales; family Oscillospiraceae; genus Pelethomonas. The sequence continues at coordinate 4,792 of CAMWSZ010000042.1, forward strand.
GAACCGCGAGGACCTGCTTCAAACAGCCGCGCAAAGCTGGCCTTTACCGCCTCTGCGGTCACATCGCAGCCATCGGAGAATTTCACGCCATCCCGGATATGAAATACCCACTCGGTATGCTCATCGTTGACCGTGTAGCTGTCGCAAAGCTTGGGCTGGATGTTCATAGCGTTATCAAACATAAACAGGCACTCGCCTACGCCGTAGCGGGAGACATTCCAGGCGCAGTTGATTTCTTTGGCCGGGTCGATTCCGCCGCCGCCGTAGTTCTGAATGCCGAAGGTCATGGTCCGGGTGCCGGAGGTGTCGCGGTCCGTTTCGTGGGCCTGCTGGTTCACCTCGCCCTCACGGTTGCCCGGCGTGGCGTTTGCGGGTGTGCCAGCATCGGAATTGCCGCCGTCAGAGCCGTCAGAGCCGCCGCAGCCGGTCATGACCCCGGCAGCCAGTACGGCAGACAACAGCAGAGCGGTGAATTTTTTGAATTTCTTCATTTGGTACATCATCCTTTTCTTGAATTTGTCCCATTCCGGCCACTACAGCAGTCTGTATTTGGTTCCCCGCGCATTGCCGCAAAATAAAAACCGACCGCAACATGTCGTTACGGTCGGTAAGAAATGGCAGCAACAAAAGCTATCTGCCGGACAGAGCGTCAGGCAGATTGACACAAGAAATCCATGAGCTTTCCTATCTTCCGTAAGAATCTCAAAATACAAAGAATAAGCAGGTCTCCTGACTTATGCTCAACGCTTGCTGCGCCTTCCCGAGTGTCATGCCTCAGTGACATCATGCAGCTTGCTCACAATTACAGTGACGGGATCGTATCGGACTTGCACCGAATTCCCTTTTAATCCATTGCTGGAACTTATTCCGGCGACAAAAGTGGCCAAAATATGAACTTGCCGTTATCATACTATTGCCTGCGGGGTTTGTCAAGTCCCCGCAAAAATTTTTCCTGACAGGGAAATCTGCTCTTTACAAGGCGATGGAAGACGTGGTATAATGCCGAAAAATTCATACTGCGTCAGCTGCGGCCGCGAAAGCGGCACATGGAATAGGGTGAGATTCCCTGCGAGTCGGTCACTGTGATGCTTCCCAGAGGAGCTAAGTCAGATACATGGCAGTCTGGCGGCATTCTGCCGGAACCGGAAGTGCGTTTTTCTTTCGGCCCCGCTGTGTTTTCAGTGGGACTGAATGTACCCTGTGCTGGCCGGCACAGGGTGTTTCTTATTCCCAGCAGGAAGACAGGTGCAATCAATGGAAACGAAACCTTTTTCACACTACATCCGCTGCGGGCAAACCATGCTGCGCTGCGGGTACACCACCGGAACCTGCGCGGCCCTGGCAGCAGCCGGAGCCGCAAGGCTTTTGCTGGGCGGGGAGATTCCGCCGATGAGTTCCCTTATGACGCCAAAGGGACTGGAAGTCACAGTACCGCTTGAAGAAGCTACTCTTTTAAATGGCGGCAGAGCTGCCCGCTGCGCCGTAAAAAAGGACGGCGGGGACGACCACGATATCACGAATGGGATGCTGGTCTGTGCCACGGTGGAAAAAAGCAGCCGGCCAGGTATTCAGATTGATGGCGGCGAGGGCGTAGGCCGGGTCACCAAACCCGGACTTGACCAGCCTGTAGGCGCGGCGGCAATCAACCATGTTCCCCGGCGGATGATCGAAGAGCAGGTGCAGTTGGTTTGCGATGAATTTTGCTGTGAGGACGGCTTGACGGTTACCATATCCATCCCCGGCGGAGCCGGAGCGGCGGCAAAAACCTTCAACCCCATGCTGGGCATTACCGGAGGACTGTCGATTCTGGGCACTTCCGGTATTGTAGAGCCAATGAGTGAGCAGGCCATCGTAGATACAATAGCAGTGCAGCAGCGTCAGGCCGCCGCCAGCGGGGCTAAGGGGCTTATCCTGACGCCGGGAAACTACGGCGGAGATTTTTTGCGGGACGCAGGTCTCGATCTGGCCGGAGTTCCTGTGGTCAAGTGTTCCAATTTTATTGGAGACGCGCTGGATATCGCCGCTGGCCAGCGGTTTGAACAGGTACTGCTTGTGGGACATATCGGGAAGCTGGTCAAGCTTGCCGGAGGTGTCATGAACACCCACTCCCGCTATGCGGACTGCCGCACAGAGTTGTTCTGTGCCCACGCAGCCATTTGCGGGGCGGACGCTGCCCTCTGCCGCAGTCTGATGGAAAGCGTCACGACCGACGCATGTATTGCCCTTTTGGACAGTGCCGGACTGCGGGAGGTGGTGACAGCAAGCCTGCTGGATGCTATCCAGCGGCATCTGGAACGGCGGGCAGCGGGCAGCTTCGAGGCAGGCGCGGTAATGTTTTCTAACGTATACGGCCTTTTGGGAATGACTGAGAAAGCAAAGGAGATTTTGGAGCAATGGAAATGAAAAAAGGTGTTCTCTACGGGGTCAGCGTCGGCCCCGGCGACCCGGAACTGCTGACTTTGAAGGCGCTGCACATCCTGCAAAAATGTCCCGTCATTGCTGCGCCGCGAACCAGAAACGGTGAGACCGTAGCGCTGGATATCGTTCGGCAGGCCGTCAGCTTGGAGGAAAAAATAATTCTGCCGCTGTACTTCCCCATGGGACAGGACAAGTCCCGCTGGTTTGCCGCCCACGAGCAGGCGGCGGCGGAGATCTGTCCCCATCTGGATGCGGGACGGGATGTGGCTATGCCCAATCTGGGTGACGTGTCTATTTACTCCACCTTTGGCTATCTGATGAATCTGCTGCGTCAGAAGGGCTGCGAAGCCGTTATAATTCCGGGGGTACCCAGCTTCTGCGCTGCGGCGGCATGTCTGGGAACCAGCCTTGCCAGCGGCAATACTCCCCTGCATATTATCCCGGCCAGCGGCGAAACTGTGATGCCGCTGCTGGAACTGGCGGGGAGCAAGGTGCTGATGAAAGCTGGACGGAATCTCCCCCAGATTGCCCAAGCTCTGCGGGAAATCGGCCAACTGGAACGGGCGGCGCTGGTGGAGAACTGTGGACTGCCCAACGAAAAGGTCTATCCACGGCTGGAGCTGGCAGTGGAAAAAGCCGGGTATTTTACAACCGTGATCGTAAAGGAGCAGTGACATGGTACATTTTGTTGGAGCCGGTCCGGGCGCGCCCGACTTGATTACTCTGCGGGGCGCGGAACTTCTGCGGCAGGCGGACGTTATCATTTACGCGGGCAGCCTTGTCAACCCGGCGCTTCTGAAAGTGGCGCGGAAGGACTGCCGCATTTACAACAGTGCGGAAATGACCCTGGAGCAGATCATAGCTGTTATGGAAGAAAATCGCGGCAAAGACGTGGTGCGCTTACATACGGGCGACCCCTGTCTCTATGGGGCCGTCCGGGAACAAATGGACGCGCTGGACCATTTGGACATTCCCTGGGACGACACGCCGGGGGTATCCAGCTTCTGCGGCGCGGCGGCAGCGCTAGGTGCGGAATACACCCTGCCGGACATCAGCCAGACAGTGATTATCACCCGCATGGCTGGACGCACGCCCGTACCCGAATCGGAAAGCCTGAAAAATCTGGCGCAGCATGGCGCGTCTATGGCGGTGTTCCTGTCGGCGGGGATGCTGGACGAAGTACAGGAGGCACTTCTGCAAGGCGGCTATGGCGCGGATGTCCCGGCGGCAATCGTATACAAAGCATCCTGGCCCGATGAACGGATCGTCCGCTGCACGGTAGGGACGCTGGCACAGTCAGGCCGGGCGGCGGACATACGGAAAACCGCCATTATTCTGGTTGGCGGCTTCCTCTCCGGCGGCGGTGAGCGGAGCAAGCTGTACGACCCCGCTTTCACGACCGAATTCCGGGAGGGGAACGGCCTATGCGTTTGATGTACCTCTCCTTTTCCAAAAAAGGCGAGGCCCTGGCAGTCCGGCTTTCGGCGGTGCTGGGAGGCAAAGCCGCCCGGTGCGGACGGCCTCTTTCGCTGGACGAATGGACATGCGCCGCCTTTAGACAGGCCGACGGACTGGTGTTCGTAGGGGCCGCGGGAATTGCCGTGCGGGCCATCGCGCCCTATGTCAGGAGCAAAACGTCCGACCCGGCGGTTGTGGTGGTGGACGAATGCAGCCATTTTGCGGTTCCCATTCTTTCCGGGCATCTGGGCGGCGCTAACGATCTTGCCCGCCGGATTGCCCGCGCCTGTGGTGCAATCCCCGTGCTGACCACCGCCACGGATGCTAACGGCGTGTTCGCCGTGGACGAATGGGCCAAGCGGCAAAACTGCCAGGTAATCCATCCGGAAAAAATCAAAGATGTTTCCTCTTCCCTGCTGGCAGGCAGAACCGTACAGGTATACAGTCCCTGGCCTGTTGCGGGGGACTGTCCGGAAAACGTAGCCCTGACAAGGGATGAGACAGGCTGCATGGTACGCCTGGATATCCGTACAAGAGAAGAAAACTGTCTCTGTCTTGCGCCAAAAATCCTGGTGTTAGGTGTTGGATGCCGGAAGGGCACGTCACAGGAGACATTGGAGGAAACTTTTCAGACACTGCTGGAAAAAAGCGGCGTTTTTGCCGGGGCAGTCTACATGGCGGCCAGCATCAATCTGAAACAGGAGGAAGCCGGACTGCTGGCCTTCTGCAAAGCCCACGGCTGGCCCTGCCGCTTTTATTCCGCCGGGGAGCTGGAGGCCGTCCCGGGTGATTTTACGGCTTCCTCCTTTGTCAGAGACGTTACCGGTGTGGACAATGTCTGCGAACGGAGCGCGGTGCTTGCCAGCGGCGGCAGGCTTTCCTGGAAAAAAAGCGTAGGGAACGGCGTGACCATGGCTTTGGCGCAGTCGCCCTACGCGCCAACTTGGAGGTGGCTTGAAGATGACGAATAAATTATATGTAGTAGGCATCGGCCCGGGAGAGCAGGCATATCTGACCGCTCAGGCCCGCTGTGCGCTGGAGGACGCTCAGGTTTTGGTTGGCTATACAGTCTATGTGGATTTGATCGCGAGCCTGTTCCCGGAAAAAGAGACCTATACCACCCCTATGCGGCAGGAAATCGACCGCTGCCGCTGGGCGCTGGAAACCGCCGCCGGCGGCAAAACGGCGGCTTTGGTCTGCAGCGGGGACGCGGGGGTATATGGCATGGCGGGACCGGTTTTACAGCTGGCTCCAGAGTGGCCGGAGGTGGACATCGAGGTCATTCCCGGCGTGACGGCGGCACTGTCCGGCGCAGCAGTGCTGGGCGCGCCCATTGGGCATGATTTCTGCGTCATTTCCCTCTCCGATCTGCTCACGCCCTGGGAGGTGATTGAAAAGCGCCTGCGCTGTGCCGCCCAGGGGGATTTTTCCGTCTGCCTTTACAATCCCGCCTCCCGCAAGCGGGCGGACTATCTGCAAAAAGCCTGCGATATCCTCCTCTCGGCGGGAGCAGGACCCGATACCGTGTGCGGGTATGTGCGCAACATCGGCAGAGAGGGCGAGGAGGCGCACATCCTGCCTCTGAAGGAACTGCGGGACGCGAAGCTGGACATGTTTACCACCGTGTTTGTCGGCTCCTCCACCACCTTGGCGGAGCATGGGCGGATGATTACGCCGAGGGGCTACGAAAGGAAACAAGGCCCATGCGCATTGTGATCTTTGGCGGCACTACCGAAGGACGGACGCTGTCCCGCTGTCTGGCTCAGATGGGCGCGGAGGTTGTGGTCTGCGTCGCCACTGGCTACGGCAAGGAAGAACAGGGTGAATCCCCAGGGATAGAGGTACTCTGCGGGCGGCTGGATGCGGAGGGCATGGGACAGGCCATATCCGGCGCGGCTCTCTGTATAGATGCGACCCACCCTTATGCCGTCCAGGCCAGCGAAAACATCCGAAAAGCCTGTGTCCGGGAGCAAATCCGGTACATCCGCCTTCTGCGGGACAAAAGCGAACTGCCGGAGGGCGCACGAGTATTCCCAGCTGCTCAGGACGCGGCCCGATGGCTGGAAACCACCGATGGCAATATCCTGCTGGCGACCGGCGCGAAGGAACTGAGCATATTTGCCGGTTTGGGCGGGGCGCGGCTGTACCCGAGAGTGCTGCCTTCTCATGAGAGCCTTGCCGCCTGCGAGGCGGCGGGTGTGCCGCGAAGCAATATTCTGGCTTTGCAGGGGCCGTTTACGCAGGAACTGAACGAGGCGCTGATCCGGCAGTTCCAAATCCGTTTCCTGGTTACAAAGGACGGAGGCCGTGCGGGCGGATTTGCGGAAAAAGCCGCCGCTGCCGCCGCGACAGGAGCGCAGCTCGTCCTGCTGCGCCGTCCGGAGGAGGAAGGGCTGGCATACAGCGCCGTTTTAGAACAATGCAGGGAGATGATGGTATGCAGGTAATTTTAGCTTCCCTCGGCAGCGGACAGCCAGAGGGGCTGACAGAGGAATGTGCCGCCGCACTGCGGCAGGCCGGGTGCATCCTTGGCGTGAGACGGCTGCTGGAGCATCTGCCCCAGGGCTGTACCGAAAACCGGATCGCCGCCATCCGTCCGGCAGAATTGCTGGAGGAAATCATGCGGCAGCAGACCGACTGCGCCGTGGTTTACAGCGGGGATGCGGGATTTTATTCCGGAGCGAAGGGATTGCTTCCGCTGCTTCGGGAGCAGGGCATCCCAGCAAAAGTTCTGCCTGGGGTATCCAGTGTGCAGATGCTTGCCGCCCGCTTGGCGCGGCCATGGCAGGATTGGCTGCTGATGTCCGCTCACGGGACGGACTGCGATGT
>CAMWSZ010000043.1 GCA_947177005.1 uncultured Clostridia bacterium
CGCCTGAGTAGCCGTCATCCGTATAATGAGCGCAGTTCGTAAAGCCTTGCTGTGCCGCATATGATTCGAGCATCTCTTTTTGAGACAGGATTTGTCAAGGGTATTTTCACCATATTGTATCTACGATGAACTCTCTGCCCAACCTATAGACAAGCATATGTTTGTTTTATAATAATTATTGTTTATAAAACAAAGAAATTTTGAGAAAATTGGTCTGATTCATCCCGTTTTTGACCAATTCCAAATTTTGATCCGCATACACAATTATCTCTCTGCATCATCACGAGTAATTCTATAATAGGACAATACATCTATAATCTCTGGGTCGTCACAAGTAAAATCGCCATCTCTAAATTTATTAAGAGCGATGATTTCCTTTGCTTGTACTGCCTTTTCAGGAGACAAACTAGAAAACTTTGCCCACCATTCGTTTGTCAAATCGCAGTCATGAGCTGTTCTTTCGGTATATCGATCAGCAAGACGTTCCCGCAAATCCGCATCGTATATTCTTCTATATATGATAAATGTTTCAGGCATCCATAGTATCTTTATAAACTCATCAACATCTCGACCAAAAGCTTCCTCAAAAAAATCAATGCCACGGCCAATTTTCCCTTTGGTAGAATTAAGGACTGCTTGTACAGAGCGAATAAATTTGCGATTCCAATGCTTGCCAATAAAGTCGCGATTACTAAAATACTCCGGGTCATCTATCGGATGATATTTCATAGGGAATGAGTATATACTAGCTCCTAATTCCTCACATAAGTCCAAGTTTAGTTTTAATCTTAAATATAGTTCAACCGGTTGATCCTCAAAATTGTAAAGTATGTAATTAGAAAGATTTGTATGTCCATGCCGCACGGCTGTACGTACAGCGTTTTCATATACATCATGCAGGTTCCAGTGGTCAAATGCGATCCGGACAGGTCTTACCGGTATCTGAGCTAATTTTTCCATATTGGCATCAGTAATCAGCCGTGCATCAATTCCCTGGTTAAAATCGACATGGCGCTGTTTAGGTTTCTTTGAGTAGATTGCTTCAAAGTACGGATGAAATGTCTCGTATGTATCCAAGATTGCGGTCTTTGTTGCAGTGTAATCCTCTAACAGCCGGTGATCCTTTAATACATCATAGACAGTCTGTACTTGCTCACGATCAATCTTCTCGATTAGCAGGCGGAACTGACGTACACAGGATTTGATATAGCCACGATCATTATGTCCATCGCGTAAGTTTCTGATTGCAATTTCATATAGATTAGGAGAAACAAAAGTTGCATCGTGCGCAAACCCAGCGGCAATTATATCATCTACTATATCGTTAAAACGACATGATGCCAACACATTATTGTCCAGTAAAAGCAAATCTCTTTTAGCACCATATCGTTCCTCGGCAATATGAACCTGCTCCGAAACTGGAAGAAATTCCGTATATACTGGTTCGAGTCGTGGAACGGCACAAAATTTGCAGTTATTGACACAGCCACGTGTCATATATGCAAAATAAGCGTTTGAAGCAGGATATTTATAGTCGATTTCCTCCAATATTGAATAGTCAAGGGGTAGGGTATCAATAATCATATCGTTCCCTGGGTCTAATTCACCAGGAGTATGCAGCGTTCCAATATGCGGTTTAATGCCTGTCTCAGTTTCAACTTGGTCTGCAAGGATAGATGCCATAATTCCTCCGACCATTATCCCATCTGCCGTTTTGCAAAGCTGCTTTGCAAAGTTAATGGTTTCTATCGTAATATCCCAATAAAATGTAAAAAGCGTTGTAATTCCAACACGATCATATTTCCTAAATTCAGGTTCAAAATATCGCTTACGATAAAAATATTGACGATAAAATTTCAGCAATGCCGCAATAATAGGATTTTTGTCAATTTCCGGTAACCCCTCTAATGATGAAGTGGAACCCTTCTTGATATATTTACAAATTTGAGGTTTGTACTGCTCCCAAAATATGTCGGAATTATTAGCATACAATTGCTCTTTCAGCATCTCAAAGGTATCGTCCAGAACCAAGTCGTTAAGATTACCCTTAAAAAAAGTGACATGATCCCCAAGCCGCTTATAATAAGTTGACAGCTTCATAAGCCCCATAGGTGGATACTTATTTTTATAGTTTGGCTCGATCAATAGTATTTGTCGGTTCATTTACTCAGTTCTTCCTGTATTTTATTTATCACTATTTCTGCTGTATCGCGGGGAAGAATCGCTTTAATAATCGAATATATCCGGCTAATCAGTTTCTGTTCTTTCCGGTTATATTTGGTTAGTGACTGCGACATATATCCCCCCTTAGACTTTTCACCATGTGTCGCACTTTTATGATAATCCTCACAGGATGAACTGTCTATAGCAGGAGCATACTCAGAACGAAGCGCACTGTAAACACGGCCAAGCACATCATCGGTTGATTCCTTCTGTTCACGCGTTTCAATAGTCCTATTTGCTTTCTCTGCTGCTTTTTTTAGTTCTTCAATTTTTTTCTCACTAGCGGCCTGATCCTCTGGATCTATAAAACCTCCATTGGCTCTTTTCTGAGCATATTCCTGTTGATTAGCTTGTAGCTCAGCTTGCTTTTGGAGAGCTTTTTTGTACTCGTTAGCACGATGGTAAGTTGTATAAAAGGTATCATAGAATAGCGGACGAAGTGTTTGCTCAAATAAGCGGCAAGCGTCATTCAAATTAAAATAATCGCGACGCGCATTGGGAATCAGGTCTTTTCCAACGGCGAAAACTTCCCCAACAAAGTACAGACAGCCACGTGGTTCCTTATAAAAGCCATGTGTCGAAAAAGTATTTTCATCTCCAATTTGAATATTTGCTTTACGCAGGCGTATACCGCGCATAGCATTTATAACTGGAATTTGCTTTTCAAATTTGCTGACACCATACCACATCCAGGCAATCGGTCTACCGTCAGTGCCAGAGAAAATTTTGCAGGCTACATCCGATAATTCATCGTATGCCTTCTTCGAGTGATTATGTGGTTCATAGAGTTTACGCGTGTAAGGTTTGAAAAGCCGATCTCCATTTACAAACACCTGATACTCATCAATCTTAAATCCATTCTCCCGAGCAAATTCAGCAATTTTGCTCTGGAACGTAAATCCAGGCGCATACGGAATTGGAGCAACAGCCTGCAAATACTCTTTTACATTTTTATCGTCCAAGAGTTCTGACGAAGAATGCTCTACATCAATTAACTCGACCAAGAAAAAATGATCTGCAACATCGCATACCTCTTGGCTATAGGTTGTAACCATATCCACAAGCTCTCCAGCCGTTGGATTCTGATTATTATCAACCAAGATTTCGCGGACGCGTTTTGCATCCCAAGTGCAGATTGATACTGTTGACTCACCTTTTACAGAACACGAAAAGCGCAATATCCTACATGAAGAAATACCACCAAGTCGTCCAATACCACGAAAGCCCTTGTCCTCGGTACGATCTTTTGGTGAATCGGCAATACTGCTCATAACACGCTGGAAAGAGTCCATACCGACACCAGTTCCATTATCTCGTACTGAAACACACCTTGTGTTGGCGTTAATTTCAATTTCTATGTGAGCATCTTCTGAGCGGAGTAAGCCCTGCCGAATCGCATTGTCAATAGAATCTGCTGAATTTTGGATATATTCCCGGTAAATTATCAGCAGGTTCTCATACATTGCTGTTGTAAGGTTCTCAATAACATTTTTCCCAATAGTAGCCATTTATTCATCCCGTTTCACTTTGATTTGAATTGCTTGTAGATCGGTTTCGGAAATTTAACATTGAGCAGTGACCGAAATACAGGATTCTGGATAATATATTCACCCTGTTTAAGACGTGCCATCATACTTTTATAAACTGATGGGATAAATCTATAGTCGCTTTTTGCAATTTCAATCGCATTTGTTCGACCGTATGCAAATGTGGAGCAGTTTCCTGTCACTCGTGGATGGATTGCACTTTTGAACTGCTCTGCTGCAAACAGCACAACTCCAAGAGAGCGACCGCGCTCTGCAATGTCAAGAACTTGCCGGAGAATCGGAGATGTCTTGGGGGCATCTGAGGCAGCATATTTATTAAGTTCATCGACAAAAACGACTATCTTTGAAGGAGGAGCATACTCATCATCTTCTCCGTATTGACCTAATTGGAGATCATAAATCGCACGTACAGCATCGCCAAATACAAAACATTGCATATCATCATTCAGTTTAGCAATATCTATCACGTGGACTTCGTTTTTTCGTATTCGCCTGAGTGCATCAGTAATACGAATTTCTCTCTGGTCATCTTTTATACCACCAAACATACCGTTCCGATAAATTGATTTTTTTACAATTCTCTCAAACTTACGCCAACTTTGAACGGTTATCTCTTTGTCGCCGCTGCTTCCAGCTTCGCCACATTTGTGAACTTCATTAAGGAACTCCTGCCAGTTTGTAAGGTTTCCAAAATTCCCACGGCCAGAAATAATATAGCTCAGTATAGAGTCCATTGTCTGTGTTGGATCATCCATACTTGCAAACATCAGGTCAAGGTTGTCCTTATCCATTCTGTACTCATATTTGTACATATGCGCCTTATCATGGGAAATATTGTACTCAACAGCGGATGAATCCAGATAAGTGTTCCATGTAGTGCGAGTTGAATATGGGTAATAATAGTGAACATTTTGGAAAGGTGCCGTTGTCATACCAAGTTCCTGATATATGGAAAATGTTTCTGCCCGCTCATCATCATTGGCAAATTCATTCGGTTCATCTATAGCAAGTAGATCGCATCCTTTGACATTAAATATGACAAAGGCCACATCTTCATCAGCACGGCTGTCCGCAGCCAGCATACATTTATCCTGTATTCCTTTTAACAAAAACATTGCAAAAGAGGTTTTGGCAGCTAAGCCAGAGATACCAGAAATATTTAGATGTGCCCCCTCTGGCCCAATAAGATATCTGGCATCAACATCAACACGTAGCTTTACCCGTTCTTCCTCATTAGCCCCCTGGTACATCTCTATATATCCACATGGAACGGGGTGTTTTATCGAAGAAATACCTAATGCTTCTGAAATTTCATCCCGATTCGCTAAACAAACAGGTTTGCCATTTAGAACAGGGATATAAATTCCCTGTGTATTCCCCACAATCCTTGCTTTAACATAATTCATGCCAATACGATGTGTAATGGGAGTAGTTGATACGTCGCCAAAATCGTTTGAAATATAGTCAGAAAGAAAATTCGCAGTATCTGTAATGTGCGATATTTCTTCAACCACGCCGTATGTAACACTTGATTTGATATGTTCAACCTTAATCACATCGAAGGGATTCAATATCAATTCCGGTTTCGTCCAGAAGTAAAATTCCTCCATTGTAGATGGATTTTTCTCTGTTGCAAGCACCTTGCCTATAACCTTCCCCATAGTCTTTACCACCTCAATTAGAATAAGTTCAAAAACATATTTTCGCCTAGATATTTGCTTTTTATATAACTTTCCGTCACAAAAATCGGATACAAATGATTAGCCCACCGCTGATCGGCACCGTAGCATACTGGATTCCGTTCATTTATGATATTGGCCGTAATCATATCTACTTCTTCTGAATCCAGCCCATTTTCTGCCTGATTGTCATTCACTAAAATTTTTTCTAACTTGAGTATCCCGTCAAATGTATTATTTGTATAGCGGCTCTCACGGATACGAACGAACCATACAGCAAATGTGACATCACCAATAACCGAAGAATCATACATTTGTACTGGAGTTCGAGAATAAAGGGGCAGTTGTGCAATCTGGGACGAGTTATTGCGGCCATTCTTATCGATACAGTATGCAGGGTTAAACGATTTCGAGGCTCCGACTACAAACTGATAATTATTTTTGAAGCGACATAATTCGGTTTTGCTGGATATTCCGTGAACCTGATATTCAAGGGAACCATCTTTTAGAAGATATTTTCCTGGAAGCAGATGCCCCTTTTTTACTAATTCAGACACCATCCATATCTCACGCTGAGCCATATAATTTTGTATTGTTGCGATACCCTTGTTTTCAATTTTATCACCTTGCTCAATACTGGTGGAATAAGCCATAATTTTGGCAAACTCCACACCCTTTTCTTGCATTTCTGGCCGGGCATTTATTTGCTTTCGCAAATGCTCGAAACTCAATTCATCATCATCCCAATCGCTTGATTTTGCAACTTTTGGGAGAGAGATAACAAGATGACGTTCGTAATCCGGATCATGCAGCGGGAACATTTCTCCTTTTTCACGATAGCAACACCCAACACCAACTTGTCCAGCGATAATCGGATAGACTTGATTTCTATACGACATATCATCAACTTTATATGTTTTGCGTGATCCGTCTAAAAAGTAATGAAAAATCGGTTCGCCGCCTGCAATCTGTTCAACCACTTTTTTCAAAGGAATAGTCTTTTTATGAGATTCCGTTTCACCATACCGTTTCCAGGTGAAATGGTACTGATGGTCGTCATAATCAAATCGTGGAACCTCAATACCGTCAAAGCCGTATTTATATGTTTTAAAGCTGCTTCCGTGAGTTTCAGAGGCAATTACGTCTAAAATGGATGCCACTGTAGGGTCCCCCTATTTTGTCATTCAAGCCCCGGTTTTAGGCGGCTACAGAGTAGTCCCATGTATAAGGCGCTTATCTTTCACTATAATAACACACTTTACGACATTCCTCAACTGTTTTTGACAATATTTTATATGGGGTCAGTTTTATAGGTATGTGATATCAATGTTATGTTAATTAAGTTCCGAAGTTCCCGACGTTTCGCATATTTGACCAACTCCAGCGCATTACTTGCTGGATGCCAAGCATATGCAATCAAATATTTGCTGTGGTCTACCATATAGTGGTTAGCACGGACAATAGCAAGCCGTTTGGGGACAGTTTCCATTCCTGGAGGATAGAATGTAGCATCAAAGCCGGACGGCGTCGGTGTAGGCCGATCATAGGGATGATACGGCAATAGCAGAGTAAGCGTCACCTTTGGATGGCGCTCTTTTGCTGCCTTGACACATTGTGCCGCCAAAGTGTCAAAGCGTCCATATCCGCCTACTACAAAATCGATCACACCGTATTCTGTGATGTGCCGTTCAATTTCAGCAGACAGTTCGGGCAACAGACTATCGGGGGCTTCACGATGTCCAATAAAAAAGCAAGTTAGCATTTATGTTTCTCCTTTTCTGATTTGCGATATATCGCAAATTCATTATAACATACTTTTTGCGTTTGGGATATATCCCACACAGCAAATCGTTAATTTGCATAAAATAACGGTATCACTATGGAAGGGGTGGTGCCCCAATGAATGCAAAGACGGCTGTTGCACGTCGTATCCATGCGCTATGTTTGGAACGAAATATTGCGATCAATGCTTTGGCTAACCAATGTGGGGTTGCACCTTCTACGCGCCGTGTACGATCAACTGGTGATTCCGGGCGCGGCGTTCTGCGTCCCTCTGCTTGTTCAGCAAAATCTTTACCTGGTTTTCATATTGTGTCGCTTTCTTTTTCGCTTCATCACGCCGCTTCAGCAGCGCTTCTTTTGTGTCCATAGGCATTACTCCTTTTGTGCTTGCAGCCATTTATGCTGAATAAAATATCTCTGCATACGCCGGATGCCGGAATGGACAGAGTGACAGACTTCGGATTCGCCCGTTCCCTCCGCTTCTCCAATCTCCCTCAGTTTCTTCCCGCCCATGTACCGGGCGCGGATACGGCGGGCCTGAGTAGGCGTTAAATGGGCAAATGCTTCCGTCATACGAGACAGGTTCCGTTCCTGATCGGTATGTTCCTCTACCTGAAGAAGCACATCCTCCGGCGATTGTACGCAGACAGAAATATGAAACTGTACCCAGTCGTTGGTGTCCATTGAGAACACCTTGTGATACAGCATTTTCTTTTGTTGTGCTATAATAGAGTTGTAACAGGAGTGGCTAGTGATGTATAATCAACGGAACAAAGAAAGAGGTACACATTATGTCACAAAGTTACACACCGGAGTTCAAAAAGAAAATCGTCCGCCTGCATGAGGAAGAGGGACGAACCTGCAAGAGCATCACGGCAGAGTATGTGGTATCGAAAGCCAGCATCTCGACGTGGTGCAGGGAATACCGCACACCATACCAGACTCGGATTGCCGCATAGGTGAACACGGTAGCCTGCTCCACAGCTCCTTCCTTATTATTCCTGATATCTTCCAATCTTTCCGCTTGCCACCAGTTCATTCCCCATTAATTTTTAGCCACTGGTGTTACAAAAACGCTTGACTATTACATCTCCAGGTGATAGCCGACAGTGAGATGGCCACGACCTAACCTGGAAAGGTGACAACGATACATTCGATTTTGTCAGCAAGAATATCCTGGATCATCTGCTGAAATACTGGGCGGTCAAAGCGAGTGCCGCTGAAACCGTTGTCAATATAGTAGTGCATGATAGGGGTCTGATGTTGGCGTCCCCATTCTTCAATGATGAGTTTTTGATTTTCTATGGAACCAGTAGGATCAGTATTTCGTACCGATAGACGGATATAGCCTACAGTGTCTCGACTTGGTTTGATAAGCAAGTCAATATTAGGACGCTTTCTGCTCTTTCGTGCCATGATTGTTCCTCCTCAACAGAAAAGGGCTATGGCGTAAACCATAGCCCTTGAGAGGATTATATCATGTTCCGTTTTCCGCTTCCACGAGGATAGCCTCATTTTCCACTTCCACGAGCTTAGACACCCAAATGTCAAGCCCAAGACACAAATTTTTTGGGGGTGTATCTATCTGACAAGAATAGATTCATTTGCTTTACACAGCGGCTTTAGGCACATAACAGCGGTTAAAGGATCTATCTCAAATTCTGTGGCAATAATATGTGCATCAACCATGACAGAAAGATCCCAGGCTGAGTCAGTCTCACCTTTCGGTATCTTTGTCCTACGAATTTTGTCGTATCTTGCAAATTCATTCACTATCGCTTTGCGTTGGGCTGGCGTTAGAGTGTTAAACTGCCTTAGGGCGACATTGGGTGGAAGCAAACTCTTTGCAAGGAGATTTGAAATGGTAACCCATTTCACAAACTCTGATTTTTGTTTAAATACCACTTTATTTTTCATAAAGCTGCTCCCAAAACAACTTAACAGATTTGAATGAAAGTTTTCCGTGAACATCGAGATTCGGCAGTAAACTTTTTATCATATTGCATTCCGATTTATTAAAAAAGTAATAGGTACAGCTTTCTAAAGAGGCCGAGTCGATGGTTTCAAAAATATGAAAATCATTCCATGGAGAGAGCCCAAGTATTTCTAAAGTTCCCACCATAGCCTTAAACTGCTCAAAGTGATAGTCATCAGAAAAGGCTAACGAAGGATTAGCTGCCTTTAATTGAATTGCATATCCGAGATTGGCTGTAAGAGGATTATCTTCACAAGTCCAACGATCAATTTCTTCTTTGGCATCTGTTTTATAAGCTGTAGCCATTTTTTCTACACAACTGTTAGCTTGGGAATGCTGTTTTAGCTGAAATTCTTTATATGCTCCACAGTGTGTTGTTAGCGCATTAGAATAGAGATAACTATAAATGAGCAAATTCAAAAAAAGACGAAAAAAATAAGGCAGAGCCTCGATGTGTTATAATGGAATTCTCACCAACCACCAAACACGAAAGAGGGATGCCTTATGGAGAGAATTTTAACACTGAAAGAGGAAATAGGCAAGTTCTTTTTTGAAAAACATTTGGATTTTCTGACAAGTGTCCCGCAACAGAGGATACAGGAAATCATGCTGTCCAGCTGCACGAGGGGGAACAGCGGGAAATTAACGGATTTCGCTGATGTGTTCCCGGTCCACAGAACAACCTATGGGCATTTTCTGTCAAAAGGCAAATGGGATGAGGAAAAAGTGGCAAAAATACAAGAATCTGAGAGTTTTCAAACTATCTCGAAGCTGGCGGAAACCCAGAAGACACCTGTCTTCGTCAGCATTGACGATACGGTTATCTCGAAGACGAAGCCGTCATCCAAAGCGAAGCGGCCCACAGAGGGAACCGGCTGGCACTACTCCCATCTGGAGGGAAAGGTGGTCTACGGTTATCAGGTTCATGCCGCCATCGTCAGTACCGGAGACACTTCCCTGTGTTATTCTCTCAAACGCTGCGACAAAGAAAGCGCCACAAAGATCGATATGACCAGGGATATCATCGAATCCATACCGGATCAGGCCGGGGCTTACTTCCTTATGGACAGCTGGTACACCAACCCCGACATTCTGCATACTTGTGAGAAAAAGGGCTGTTTCCTCATTGGTGCGATGAAAACCAACCGCATCCTGTATCCAAACGGGCAAAAAACGTCCGCTATGGATTACGCCAAATCCCTCTTGCCCGACCAGTTTCACCCTGTAACAGTGAAAGGCCGGACCTATTTGGTGCATCGCTACGAAGGGCCGCTCAATAAAATTTCTCACGCTGTGGTGCTGCTCTCCTACCCGGAAAATGCCTTTGGCCAATCCGGAGCGCTGCGCGTCTTTCTCTGCTCCGATTCTTCCCTGGAGGATGAAACGATTTTGGACTATTACTCCAACCGTTGGAGTATTGAGGTCATGTTCCGCTCTCAAAAACGCTATATGGGCTTCAAATCTTTCATGGTCAGAACCGTTAAGGCCTTTGATCGTTTGCTCATCATCCTTTGTTTGGCTCACTTTTTCTTTTCTTGCGGTCTGGGGCCTATTCTGCCTTTTCACGCTGGCCTTCGCTTCGCCAGAGCCGCTTTCACCATTTTCTGATTTTGCTCATTTATAGGAGATAATAGAATTTTTCATCAACTATGGTGTCACGAATTGGGGAATTAGGCAATTGATTTCGAAAAGAATCTGCAATGTATACCTCGCTTTTTTTGTCGAACTGACCGTGTATATGGAATATTTCCTTCCCAATAGCAGATTCAATATTGGAGTCGTAATTAGTTGTAAAAATGTTCTCAAACTGCATGAGATATTCGGTAAACGCTGGGGGATAATCCTGATATAGCTGATTCAATTTTCCATCATTAAAAATTGAATATAGATACGCAACTTTCATTCCCTCTCGTATGTAAAATTGATCAGGGTTTTGGGTTCCCGTTTTATGGCATACGAGGCCATGAATTAAGTAGTAATCTTCAAATCCAATATCAGTTATTCGCAACGAATTAATTTGAGCTGAATATTGCTTTTTAAATGCAGCCAATGATCCTTTCTATGATTTCCGCTGTTTTCCGAATCCTCGCTGTCATACTGGTCATTCACAGCGATAAAGCGCACCAACGGATACCATAGATCGGGAAAATCCGCTCCATGAAATATCCGACTCCGCTGAATCTGGGTACTGCCATTGATCGCGATAACGAACCCCGAAACTGACA
>CAMWSZ010000044.1 GCA_947177005.1 uncultured Clostridia bacterium
AAGCCCCCTGGCACGGCCTGGGTGTCCGTGTCGAATCCGCGCTGAACTCCGAAGACGCCCTGGTGATGTCCGGGCTGAACTGGAACGTGATCCAGAAGCCCATTATGACCACCTCCGGCAATCCTATCCCTGGCTATAAGGCCAATATCCGGGACACTGATAACCGTGTCCTCGGCGTGGTCACGGACCGCTACCGTGTTGTCCAGAACAGCGAAGCCTTTGCGTTCACCGATGCCTTGCTGGGTGAGGGTGTGAAGTACGAGACTGCCGGTTCTCTCCAGGACGGACGGCGCATCTGGATTCTGGCGAAACTGCCCGACAAGTACATCATCGAGGGCGATCAAATTGACCCCTATCTGGTGTTTAGCAGCACCCATGACGGCAGCGGTTCCATCAAGGTTGCCATGACACCCATCCGTGTAGTTTGCCAGAACACCTTGAATCTGGCTATGTCTACGGCAAAGCGTTCCTGGTCTACGATCCACATTGGCAGTCTGGCGGCAAAGATGGACGAGGCCCACAATACCCTGCTCCTGGCTGAAAAGTATATGGGGCGGCTGGGTATGGAGTTCTCCCGCCTGTCCAAGATCAAGCTGTCCGATCAGAAGGTCTTGGAGTACATCGACCTACTTCTGCCGATGGATGAGCAGCCCACCGACATCCACCGCAAGAACATTACCCGCATCCGTGAGGATATGAAGCGGCGGTATTTCGATGCCCCCGACCTCAAGCACGTCGGCAAGAACGGCTACCGCTTTGTCAACGCCGTGTCCGACTTCGCCACTCATGCCAAGCCGCTGCGCAACACCTCCAATTATCAGGAGAATATGTTCGCCAAGACCATTGAGGGCAATCCCCTCATTGATAAAGCCTACGATCTGGTTCTGGCGGCGTGAGCGGCTTTACAAGCCAAACTTTGGATAAGGGCTGGGAGATTCATTCTCCTGGCCCTTTTCTGCGTTCTGGAGGGATGGATTTGGAGAAACACTGTGACACCTGCGCCTATTCGTATCGGCCCAAGAATCGGAAACCGCTGCGGCTGTTTCATAAGCCCCGGCAGCATTGTAAATGTCCGGAATACAATTCGCCGGTGTACACAAGCGAAATGTTCATGGAGGATCGCCGCCATGATTATTGCCGCTTCTGGACTCCGGGAGAGGAAGGAAAAGCATCGTGAAAAACAACTATTCGATTGCGGAACGTAACCGCATTGTGGAAGAAAATCTTCCCATGATCGACAAGGTAATCCGTCACAACTGGCCGCTGATGAAGGCCGCACACCTGGACTACGATGACGTGTACCAGGATTTGGCAGTTCGTCTGATCCGCTGCGTGGAGAACTTCGATCCCGACAAGGGAAGTCTCCACACCCACATCTACTCCCAGCTCAAATATGAACTGTTGAGCTGCAAGAAACCCCGGAAACTGACGGGCGTTGTCGATGCCCCTGCCGATTTCCGCTGGCATAATATTCTGTCGTTGGATACGGTCTGCGAGGATGGCTGCGCCTTTGCCATGATGTAAGAGAGGATGATGAAAATGGCTGTTGTTTTGGCGTTAACTGAAACTATGTCCTATGAGGACTGGTTGGAACATCGCAGGCTGGGTATCGGTGGCTCTGATGCTTCCGTGGTCTGCGGTATCAACAAGTACAAGTCCCCGGTGGAGCTGTGGATGGACAAAACCGGGCAGATTCCTCCGCAGGAGGCTGGGGAGGCTGCCTACTGGGGTACGCAGTTGGAGTCCATCGTCCGTGCCGAGTTCACCAAGCGCACCGGGATTGAGGTCACAAAGCCCGATGTGATTCTCCAGAGTGAGGAACACCCTTTCATGCTTGCCAATCTGGACGGCGTGTGTGAAGTTCCCGATGTTGGCACCTGTATCTTCGAGGCCAAAACCGCCTCCGCTTACAAGGTTGGCCAGTGGGAAGATTCCATTCCGGACAAATATATGTGTCAGGTGCAGCACACATGGCCGTTACTGGCTATCAGGGAGCCTACATTGCTGTGCTGATTGGCGGCAACACCTTCCGCTGGAAGTTCGTGGAGCGTGACGAAGAACTGATTTCTATGCTCATTGAACTGGAAACCGACTTCTGGCGTCATGTGGAAGATGGCACACCCCCGCCGCTGGATGGCTCCGAGGCTGCGGCAAAGTTCTTGGCTGAACGATTCCCCAGCAGCAAACCTCAGTCCCAAATCGTCCTGCCCGACACCGCCGCTGATCTGCTGGCCCAGTACGATGATGCCTGTGCGGAATTGGAGATTGTCACCGAGAAGAAGCAGAAAGCCGAAAATCTTCTGAAAGAAATGATGGGCGATAATGAGGTCGGCACCGCTGGCGGCAGAGTCATCACCTGGAAGAGCGTGGCCCAGGAACGGTTGGACAGCAAGACTTTGAAGGCTGAACACCCTGCCCTCTGCAAGAAGTACACCAACAAAACGTCGTACCGCCGCTTCACCATCAAGGCGGCAAGCTGAATGGAGGTTCAACATGGACAACGCAAAACTCAAAGCCCGCATGAGCGGCAAGGTGCAGGAGTTGCAGCGGCCCCCGGTGACCGTTGTTACTCCTGATACCTCTCCGGCCCCAGTGGAATCCGACTATCTGGCCCTGACCAACAACGCTCTCGACATCATCCGGGCCAATCTGAAAAGCCAGCCCCTGACCCTCGACCTGTTCGATGTGGTCAAGTCCCCCTCTGGCGGCTCTACGGTGTTTGAGGTTCCGGGACTGTCCGGCAACGATGCGGCGAAGGAGCTGGTGGGAATCGTTCTGGATTACACCACGCCTCGGGCCTATTGGGATACTCCCGATCCGGTAAAGGGTACGCCGCCCGTCTGTTTGAGCCAGAACAGCATCATTTCCGAGGACGGAAAAGCCTGCGCTCACTGTCCGTTCAACACGTTTGGCTCCAAGGATGGAGAGAGCAACGCCAAAGCCTGTAAGGAATCCGTGCTGCTGTTCCTGCTCCGGCCCAACAACATCATTCCGCTGCTGGTTCGTGTCCCTGTGACCAGCAAGCCCCGGTTCCTGAAATACTCCACCCGCCTCCTGAGTAACCTGACGCCGCTTTCCAGCGTGGTCACGAAAATCACCTTGGAGAAGGCCACCAGCAAACAGGGCAAGCCCTATGCTCTGTTTAACTTTGAGGTTGTGGGGACGCTTAGCGCGGAGGAAGCGGCCCAGGCAAAAACCTTCGGTCAGCAGTTTATGGAGATCGTGAACGCTGCCCAGCTTGTGCCGGATTTGGCCGAGGCTGGCTAAGACGCACCACGATGGCCCAGTGCCCTTACCTTATGGCAGGGACACTGGGCGTTTGCTCTGTAATTTTTTGTCCGAAAAGGAGTAGTGCATGAAACAAAAACGAAGGAGGTGTCTGCATGGAACGACCGATGACTACCGGAGAATTGTTTGAGATAGTCTGTTCTCTTTTGAAAGAAAAAGGCAAATTGCCGGACATTTTGGACTATCACCTTGGCCCTATCCATCCGAAGCCGATCACCAACTATGAGTTCGATGTGCGGAATAATCTGGACTATGGCGGGAGTGAAGGAATCTATTTGGATCTCACCTTGGAATGCTGCGAGGGTAAAACGACCTGTTTCAAGGACCTTGGGACTTTCAAAACTCTTGGAACCAGCGACCAAGACATGCACACCATGGCAACACTTCTGGCAGACTTTATGATTGAGGCTACCCGGTACATCAACGCTAATCTCGATGATTTTACCTGGGAGGGTGCCAACGTCCATCCTGTGGATGATTCTGGCAAGATGCTCAGTTGGGGGTATTCCTGTCACACCATGGAGAGTGCGTTAAAAACGAAGGATGAACTTCTTGAGAAATTCCAGAAAGTGATCGTCCGAGATAACGCCACAAGAAAAGAAATCGTTTATCCTGCTGCAACGTCACTTGAATCAGGAGGCAACGCATGAGAAGGAAAAGCAACCGCAGAAAATCCAAGCTCAAGAAGTTCTGCGATCCTGCCGTCTGTGACTGTTGCCTGTATGTTGGCGAAGGTGATTTTCTGTGCGATCAGCACATGGAAATCGTAGTCTCTGACTGGGAGCCTACCGAAAGCTACCTGATGTGCCAGATCCAGCACAAAGCGATTGGAGGCGGCGAGCATGATTAGCCTTTGGAATCGGGTCAAAATTAAACGTGTCAGCCCAAAATTTCTCGAAAAAGTCATAGAAGGTCGTGTCCCATATGGACATTTTCTGACAAAAGAGGGGCGCAAATGGGTAGCGGTAGATAACTCCACTGGGGATGCCTGGACCGAGGAATTTACCCGTAAGCGTCAGGCGATTCGTTGGCTGCGTGAAAAGTTTGAGGTGTGACCGTGAGCAAAGCTACCGTTGCCCGTCCTGTGGACGGCATCACGATCAATGGCGATTTGGAATTTCTGCTTGATGATAATGGCGAGGTCAGAGTATTCAACAGTCCAGAAGAAGCAAGGTCGTTCCTAGTTGCTCATGGAGTTGACCTGGAAGATCTGAGACACATAACCATCATGGAAAGCTGCGGCACCTGTCGGAGATGCGGCAGTCCATTGTTCAAGAGCCTGATTGATGGCTACGACTACCAATGTTTCATCTGTGACGAGGACTTTTACAAATATGAGCAGGACGCATGAAAGGGGGCGTTGTTTGCTATGAAAGTGCAAGCATATATCCACAGTCTCAAAGACCGTGAGCATGATCGCAATGTGCTAGGCGAGGCCGAGATCATCCGTAAAATCGGTGATAACCTGTATCTGGCTGAGTACAACGGCGTTCGGTGTACGGCGATTTTCAATCCGTTTGTCTGCCGCTACTTTGTCGATGATCTGTACGGGATTGTGACGGCTGACAAGTACGCTGGCTGATAGGGAGGATCTGCTATGGATGAAAAAACACATAAAAATACTGCGAAGGTCGATTGCCATTGGGTAATCGGCCTTCTTTTCCCTGATGGCGTGAAGTTCGTTACACAGGCAGACAACCGTTCCAAGTATTTCTATTGGGAGTCCGGGAAAGAACCGCTGTACTTTGAGAGCAAGCGCACGGCGGACGATTATGCGTTCGGCATGGCCGTGAATGGCTATCCGGCGGTGGTCATGGAAATCCCCGCCAGCTTCAATGTCAAGAACAAGGAAGGTGAAGAAAGTGCGGAAAAAGCAAGCAAAACCTGATAATACCGATGTTCAGCGAATCACTGAACTGGTCTCCAAGCTCAACCGCCATCGGCATGAGTATTACAATCTGGCAAAGCCCAGCGTGACCGATGCGGTCTATGACAGGCTCTTTGACGAGCTGGCGGCGTTGGAGAGGAAAACGGGAATCACCCTTAGCAACTCCCCCACACAGACCGTTGGCTATGCTCCTGTCAGTGCGCTACGGAAAGTCAACCACAGCATTCCGCTCCTGAGCATGGACAAGACCAAGCAGGTCGATGATCTGGTCACTATGGTTGCTGTGGCTCCGGCTCTGCTCATGCTGAAGCTGGATGGCCTGACCGTCAAGCTGTGCTATGAAAATGGCGAATTGGTGGAAGCGTCCACCCGAGGGGATGGCGAAGTCGGAGAGGACATCACCCACAACATCCCAGCGTTCCGCAACGTCCCGTTGAAGATTCCCTATAAGGGAAGGCTGGTTATCACGGGCGAGGGCCTAATTCACACTGACGATTTTGAGCAGATAAAGGGAAGCGAGGACAGGAACATTAAAAATGTCCGGAATCTGGCTGCTGGTTCAATTCGGCTGCTTGACCCTGCCATTTGCAAAGACCGCTGTATCTACTTCTACGCCTTCAATGTGATCGAGGGCATGGATACCCTTGGCAGCAACGCAAACAGCCGTGGGTGGCTGCTGGAAGATTTGGACGCTCTTGGCTTTAAAATCTGTCCGTTCATTCGGGTAGAGGGCAAAATGTCCACATCGGAGATGGAGAAGAAGATCCAACATCTGCGAACCGTTGCGGACATTGAAAAGCTGCCCATTGACGGGATTGTACTTCGCTACGACAGCATTAGCTACTCCCGAACACTGGGGAGGACGGGGCATCACTACAAGGACGGCATCGCGTTCAAATTCGAGGATGATATGACAGAGACAGTCTTCCGCTCCATTGAGTGGACTCCTGGCCGTTCCGGGGACATCGCGCCTGTTGCCCTGTTTGATCCCGTAGAGATCGACGGCTGTACCGTGTCAAGGGCCAGCTTGCACAACCTGTCCTTCATCAAGGATCTGGAACTGCATCCGGGGTGCCGTATCCTGGTTTCCAAGCGCAACATGATAATTCCCCACATTGAGGAAAACCTTGACCGGGGCCGCTATGCTCCCAGCCTAATTCCGAAACGGTGTCCCTGCTGCGGGAAGCCTACAAGAATTTATGCCCGTTCTGGCGGTAAGGGCGGACAGGTGGCAACGCTCCATTGTGATAATCCTGACTGTGACAATCAAACATTACGCAAATTTGTCCATTTCGTCGGGAAAAAGGCCATGGACATTTCCGGTATCTCAGAAGCAATCCTGGATAAGTTCATTTCCATGGGGTTCCTGACCACCTACCAAGACCTCTACCACCTTGACAAATACCGCAATCAGATTATACGCATGGAGGGTTTTGGCATCAAGTCCTACGAAAAGTTGCAGGGGGCCATCAATTCCAGCAGAAAAACCACCTTTGCACGGTATCTGGTGGCTATGGACATTCCCAGGGTTGGCAGGACTGCAAGCCGAGCGTTGGAAAACCACTTCGGCGGCAGCCTGGATGATTTTGAGAGAGCGGTCACAGGCGGCTTCGACTTTACCACGCTGCCGGATTTCGGCGCAACTCTGAACAGCAACATTCACGATTGGTTCCAAGTGCCGGAGAATCTTGATCTGTGGAGAACCCTTCGGGGAGAATTTACATTTGAAAACAGAAAGGACGTTGTTACTATGGAAAACAAGAAGAATCCCTTTAACGGCTGCACCATCGTTGCTACAGGCAAGCTGGCGCATTTCACCCGTGACGGCATCAACAGCAAGATCATCAGCCTGGGTGCCACCGCTGGCAGTTCCATGACCCGCAAGACTAACTACCTCATCTGCGGCGAGAAGCCCGGCAGTAAGCTCACCAAGGCCCGGGAACTGGGTATCCCCGTCCTGACCGAGCAGGAGTTCCTTTCTATGATCTCTGCGTAAGCTGGGAGGACCGAACCATGTTGATTTTGGTTGTAGAGCCTGGGAAAATTCCCGAAACACGGGATATATCCGGCAGTTTGAAAGAGATGCAGGGTATCGTTGGTGGCTACATCCAGGCCATTTATCCCTTTCCGGGAATCGCTCTTGTCTGCAATGAAGAAGGGTGGGTGCGTGGCCTTCCCGGAAATCGAGGTCTGCGGAACGAAAACGGCGAAATTCACAATATCATTTGGGGAACCTTCTTTCTGTGCGGCGTCCCTGATGATGGCGATGACTTTGTTGGCCTGACCCCGGAACAGGTGGAGCAGCTTGAAGCACAGTTCCATACCCCGGAAGCGTTTGTCGGCTCTAATGGCCGTATTCTCTGCGTTCCGTTCCCTGCGGGAAACTTCATGTAACTCAGTCAAGCCCCGCTGTCCCGGAAATGATCCGGGATGGCGGGGTATCTCTATGAAAAGGAGTAGAATCATGTCTATCGGTAGAGAAGATTATGCGGAGCGCAAAGAGGCTCGCATAGATCGTTTGGAAGCTCGTGCTACCAAAGCACAGGCCGAAAGTGCTGCGGCTTACAATACAGCACGTTCCATCATGGATCACATTCCCCCGGGCCAGCCGATCCTTATTGGTCACCACAGCGAAAAACGTCACCGCCGCGATCTGGACAAGATTGACCGCAATATGCGCAAGTCGGTGGAGGCTGACGAGAAGGCCAGTTACTATGCCAGCCGTGCCGAAGCTGCCGCCAGCAATACCGCTATCAGCAGCGACGATCCCGGTGCCATGGAAAAGCTGCAAGCCAAGCTGGAAGGGCTTCAAGCGGATCAAGCCATGATGAAGGCTGTCAACGCCTATTATCGTAAGCACAAGACCTTGGACGGTTGCCCGGAGTTGACACCGGAGGCCCGACAGGGAATCGAAAAATCCTGGTCTATGGGCTGGTATGTGGGGATTCCGTTTCCTCCCTATGCGCTCTCCAACAACAATGCTGAGATCAACCGTATTAAGAAGCGTCTTGAAGCTCTGCGCACGGTCGACAAAATGGAACACGTTGAAATTGAGTTTGAAGGCGGCGTGATCGTCACCAACGAGGAGATCAACCGTGTTCAAATCATTTTTGATGCCAAGCCCGAGGAAGCTATACGGCGTGAGCTGAAAAGTTGGGGATTCCGGTGGTCTCCCCGTGAAGGAGCGTGGCAAGCACAGCGTACTCCCCGTTACCTCCACCGTGCCAAGCGGATTTGTCATGTAGAGTAAGGAGATGTGATGCTATGCAGCGATTCAATATCAACTGGACAGCAAAGGCTCTGTCAAATCAGATGGAGAGGGGCAAGGTAAATTATGACAACGCCGTGCAGTGCAATCTGGTGTGGGACATTGAGAAGAAGTCTCTGCTGATCCACAGCATGATCTACGGCTATGCGATTCCTGCCATGTACTTCACCCGTGACGAGAACGGAGTTTATGATAGTCTGGACGGAAAGCAGCGGTCAAATGCAATCAGCGAATTTCTCCATGACGAGTTTGCGCTGTCCGCTGACACCCCTACTGTCGTGGATGATAACGGGAATGTGGAAGATGTCAGCGGCATGTATTTCTCCCAGTTGCCGGAATGGGTGCAGGACAAGATCAAGGACTACAACCTGACAATCTACTACTACGCAGACATGACGGAGCAGGAAGTCCGAGAGTTTTTCCGCAGGCTGAACAATGGCAAGCCTTTGAGCGCCATTGAGCTGACCCGTGCCAATGTTCCCAGCCTGACGATCTTCCAGCAGCTCGCCAAGCATAGTGCGATCCAGTTCGTAGTTTCTGACGCTGGCAGAAAGAGGTTCACCGACGAGATGATCGCCATGCAGCTTTACCAGCTTATCACAGAAGAATACCCCGATTTCTCCACCAAGCCTTTCCGGGAGTGGGCCAGCAGGGTAGAGGTTGACAGCGAAGTGCTGGATGCAATCAACGCTGGGCTGGATGCTTACATGGTGTTTGCCAAGAGCCTTATTGATGTCAACAACAAGGTTCTCCGCACCATCAAGGGCAGGACGCACTTCATCAGTTGTGCCTATTACTGCTGTCTGGCAGTTGAAAACGGTGTGAGCCAGGATAAAATCAACCGAATTCTGACCGAGTTTTTCAGTGGGCATCCCTCCATATCGTCGGAGTACAATCACACGGTATCTGCTGGCAGCGCAAAACCTACCTCGGTGCAGACACGGCGGGATGTGATATGGTCTTTGCTTCCGGCAACCAATGAGGTTGAGGAACCCGAACCGGAAGAAGGCTATTCTAATGCTATGGATAATTCGGAACAGGATCAATCTGAAGATGAAGGTTATGAAGAAGAAACCTATGCGGTGTAAGCATTGCGGCGCAGAGGTAGTTCGTATCCATACCAGGAGAGGCCCGGCGATCTGCTGGGCCTCCCCTATAACCTATTGGCCCGTGAGGGATAACGAGGCTCGGGGACTACTGACGCCGAACGGGAGCGACGTTTACGGTAATCTGACCGGGGATCTTCAAGATGCAGTTGGTGTCGGGTATCTCCCGCATACCTGTCACCAAATGCTTCTGATCCTCCAGGGCCGTGACAGTTGGAGCCGCCCTGTCTACAAAGGGTCTGATGGGAACTTATATGTTGATGTTGACCCTCGGAAGGGCTGGGAACCGAATATCTGCACCAAGTATCAAAATGAGTACGACGGTGAGCCTGACGATCCGGTAAGAGGTGTTGACTTCATCTTTACGCCGTACCGGGATGTCTGGTAATCCAACTATGTCCCCTGGTAAATCCGGGGGACATATTCTATTTGCTATTCCATTGGAAAACTGCCTGTATCAGATTGACCATTTCTCCGGTTGTCACTGTCCTTTCCGGATCAAAGCCTTCTGCATATTTCAGCCATCCAAGAGTAAAGGCTTTGTTTACAGAATCCTTCGCCCAATGCTCCCCTTTATAGTATTCTGTAAGCGGTTTATCCTCAGTAAAACGGGAAAACACGGTAAGTAATTCACCCCATGTTAATGTACGATCCGGGCAAAATTGATTATTTCCACACCCAAACATGACCCCGGTATCCAGCATGGCACCAACCGCTGTTTCGTACCACGCACTTGACTCTACATCACGAAAGGGGGGATGGGTCACTCCATATACTTTTTTACTCTCGGCATCCATCATGGAGTAGATAAGTTGGGCCAAGTCTGCCCGTGTAACCGTTCCTGCTCCGTTGGCTCGGCCCGTTTTATATCCTCCCCAAAACAAATCATCGGGAGCAGTTAGAACGGCTTTTCCATTGGTCAGTGTAGGTTTCTTTACTTCTTCCTTGACTGATATAGAAGTGGGAACAGGCTTGACATTAACACCCTTCTGGACATATGAGATAGTTGGTGTCCAATTCGTCGTAGATTGCGGGATCAAATCAAAAACGGCAACCAAAGTCCGATCTGCTTCTGCTGTAAAAGAAAATCGGGCTTCTGTGGAAACTTGCACACCGTTTTCCTCCCAACGCTGAAAACGATATCCGTTGTTAGGTACAGCGTTCACGGTTACAGATTCGCCTTCGTTATAGCTACCGCCACCATCTACGGCCCCGCCTTTGGTGGAACTGACTTGAACAGTATAGGCAATCTTGGGGATTAGTTCAAAGTTAGCAACAAGCGTTCGGTTACGATCTACCATGAAAGTAATATTTTCGTCGGTGCTGACCTGTTCACCGTTTTCTGTCCACCCAATGAAAAGATATTCGCTTTCTGGCGTAGCGGTAAGTGTCACAGAATTTCCCTGTGCATATTTTCCACCACCGATGGCAGTTCCTCCTTCGGTAGCAGATATGGTGATGGTATAGATGGGCTGGGCGACAGGTGCAAAATTAGCAGCGAATGCTCGGTCACGATCTGCTATGAAAGTAAAACTTTCATCAGTGCTGATTTGTTCGTTGTTTTCTGTCCAACCAACGAAAAGATACCCGCTTTCGGGTGTAGCAGTAAGCGTTACGGAACTTCCTTCCTCATATTCCCCCGCACCACTGACAGTCCCGCCTTCGGTGGCAGATATGGTGATGGTATAAGTAGGCTTGGCGACAGGTGCAAAATTAGCAACAAGTGTTCGGTCTCAATCCACTGTGAACGTATAACTTTCATCAGTGTTGATCTGCTCACCATTTTCTGTCCAACCAACGAAAAGATACCCGCTTTCGGGTGTAGCAGTAAGCGTTA
>CAMWSZ010000045.1 GCA_947177005.1 uncultured Clostridia bacterium
CCACGAACTCCGGCGTAATGCCGTCCTCGTTGTGGATGTACTGCCAGCACAGGCCATCGCAGTCCTCCTCCTGCACGGTGGCGGCAACCAGAATTTTATAGCCCTCGGGGATGAGGTTCAGGTCCTTCATGATCCGTGCGCCGTACACCGCGGAAACCACGCCGCCCTCCTGATCGGAACCGCCGCGGCCATAGATGATCTCCTCGGTTTCGTAGCCACGGTAGGGATCGTCGGTCCAGTTATTGATGTTGCCGATGCCCACGGTGTCGATATGTCCGTCAAAGGCAATGATCTTGTCGCCGGTGCCCATCCAGCCCAGTGCGTTGCCCTCGGGGTCGATTTCCGCCTTGTCGAACCCAAGCTTTTCCATTTCTGCAATGGTGCGCCTGATGACGCCCTCCTCGCAGCAGCTCTCGCTGGGAATGGCGATCAGGTCTCGCAGGAAACGGCTCATATCCTTCTCGTAGCCCTGCGCAGCCTTCTTAATGGCCTCAAAATCCATTGTGCATCCCTCCGTCAAAATAATATTTTTCGTCCGCACTCCGTCGGACCTTCTTGTCCTGTTCCTATCATATCATAGAAAAATGAGATGTCAAACAAAATTTTAGAAAAACTAAAAAATTTTTAGAAACCCCTTGCAATCCGGGTGGGATGCTGTTATGATAAAAGCGAAAGCAGAAACGGCGGCGGGAACGGGGGGAATATGCGGGAAGAAAACCAAATGGAAATGCTCAAGCAGATTGCGGCAGGGCTGGCGTCCCAATTCGGGCCCAACTGCGAGGTGGTGGTCCATGACCTGGAGGACAGCGACTGCACCATAGCCTATATCGAAAACGGCCACGTCAGCGGCCGGAAGGTGGGGGACGGACCGTCAAAGGTAGTGGCGGAGCAGCTCTTCCACAGCGGCGAGGTCCCGCAGGATCATCTGGCCTACCTCACCCGTACCCCGGACGGAAAGATCCTCAAGTCCTCCACCCTCTATATCCGGGACAGCGGCGGAAAGGTCAGCGCCATTCTCTCCATTAATTACGACATCTCCGCCCTGCTGATGATCGAAAACGCCCTGAGCGGCCTGCTGAGCACCGCCGACGGCAGCGCCCCCGCCGAACGCATCTCGGTCCTGAACGTCAACGACCTGCTGGATGATCTCATTGAGCAGAGCGTGGCCCTGACCGGCAAGCCGGTGGCGCTGATGACCAAGGACGACAAGGTCCGGGCTATTCAGTTCCTCAGCCGGCACGGCGCCTTTCTGATCACAAAATCCGGCGATAAGGTCGCCAAATATTTCGGTATCTCAAAGTATACGCTTTATTCATACATCGACACCAAACTACAGGAGGAAAAACGCCATGAGCAAGATTGACCTCAGCATCAACAAAGAGGGATTGCAGCACAATATCGAGAAGGCCCGGGAAAACAACATTATTATTCCCACCTTCGCCCAGATGCAGAAGCCCGAGACCGTGCCTGAAAAAATTCAGGAGAAGCTGAAAGATGTGGGCCTGTGGGACGTCAATCCCCTGAACCTGTTCCGCATTACCTGGAAAAATCAGCCCAAGGAATCCGGCGGACTGTACCAGCAGGTCCCCAACTATGTGGAGATCCCCAGCAAGCTGTCCGGCGTACCCTGCCGCATCCTGGCTATGGCGGGCAAGTGGTTCCCCACCGGCTGCCATAAAGTGGGCGCGTCCTTCGGCTGCCTGGTCCCCAGACTGGTCACCGGTCAGTTCGACGCCACCTATCATCACGCCGTCTGGCCCTCCACCGGCAACTACTGCCGCGGCGGTGCTTTTAACTCCAAGCTTCTGGCCTGCGACAGTGTGGCAATCCTCCCTGCCGAGATGAGCCGCGAGCGGTTCGACTGGCTGAGCAAAATTGCCGGGCAGGTCATCGCCACCCCCGGCTGCGAGTCCAACGTGAAGGAGATCTTCGACAAGACCTGGGAGCTGAGACAGGACCCGTCCATGATGATCTTCAACCAGTTTGAGGAAATGGGCAACCCCCTCTGGCACTACAATGTTACCGGCACCGCCCTGGCGGATCTGTTTGAGGCCGTCAAGCGCCCCGGCGACCGGCTCTCCGGCGCGTGCTTCACCTCCGGTTCCGCCGGCACCATGAGCGCGGGCGATCTGCTGAAGGAGCGCTATCCCCGTATGAAGCTGGCGGTTGGCGAGGCCCTCCAGTGCCCCACCATTCTGGACAACGGCTTCGGCGGCCACCGCATCGAGGGTATCGGCGACAAGCACATCCCCTGGATTCACAACGTCAAAAATACCGATATGGCCATTGCCATTGACGACGAGGACAGCCAGCGCCTGCTGCGTCTGTTCAACACCCCGGAGGGCCAGCAGTACCTGAAAGAAGAGCTGGGCCTGGATGATGAACTGATTGAAAAGCTGACCTGGCTGGGCATCAGCGGTATTGCCAACGTACTGTGCTGCATCAAAATGGCCAAGTACTACGAGCTGACCGAAAACGATGTGGTCATGACGGTTCTGACCGACAGCGCGGCCATGTACGGCAGCCGCATCACCGAGCTGAACGAAATGCACGGCGCGTACAATACCCGCGAGGCGGCGATTGACCACAATGTCCACCTGCTGGCCCTGCGTACCGACAACCTGCTGGAGCTGACTTACGCCGAGCGCAAGCGCGTCCACAACCTGAAGTATTACACTTGGGTGGAGCAGCAGGCCCGCGACGTGAAGGACCTGAATGCCCTGTGGTACGACACCGAGGGCACGTGGGACGCGGTCCACAAGCAGGACGCCGCTCTGGACGAACTCATCAACGAGTTCAACGAGGCCACCGGCCTGCTGAAAGCGCTGTAAGAACCCGGATATGACAGGACGGGCGGGGTCAATCGCCCCGTCCGTCCTTGTTTTGGTTTGACAAATTGCGTCGAATACGCTAAAATAACAGCGGCCTCGTGAGAGGCCGCACATAGGGTGTCCAGAAAAAAAGAGGGACATCTGCTGCACACGGCGGTTAGCTCACTCCCCTTTCGAAAGGGGGTGAATGCCAATGGACAAGAGAAAACTCCTGCGGACTGTGATGAAAGTCATTATTTACATCGCAGTCGTTGCGGCAGCGATTATCTTCGCGCCTACGGCTTGTTAACCGCCCGGAGAGCAGCCGGGTGAACGGTTAATATAAAATAAATAATAATCCCGTAAAATCTCGGAGCTAACCGCCTCAGCAGATATCCCAGCCCTATTATTTTAGCGCGAAGGGTACGATTTTGTCAAGCCCCTCGCGCTTTTTGAACACAATTAAAATTGACAAACCCGGTCGAATGCGCTAGAATAAACAGCGGCCTCGTGAGAGGCCGTACATAGGGTGTCCAGAAAAAAGAGGGACATCTGCTGCACACGGCGGTTAGCTCACTCCCCTTTCGAAAGGGGGTGAATGCCAATGGACAAGAGAAAACTCCTGCGGGCTGTGATGAAAGTCGTTATTTACATCGCAGTCGTTGCGGCAGCGATTATCTTTGCTCCCAAAGCTTGTTAACCGCCCGGCCAAGCCCCGGATGGTTAATATAGAACAATAGCGCCAAAACCTGAAGGAGCTAACCGCCTCAGCAGATATCCCAGCCCTATTATTTTAGCGCGGAGGGTGCGGTTTTGTCAAGCCCCCCGCGCCTTTTTGCGAAAATATGAATAAAGTTTGACAAATCCTGTCATATGCGCTAGAATAAACAGCGGCCTCGTGAGAGACCACACATAGGGTGTCCAGAAAAAGAGAAGGACATCCTGCTGCATACGGCGGTTAGCTCACTCCCCTTCAGGAAGGGGGTGAATGCCAATGGACAAGAGCAAAATCTTGCGGACTGTGATCAAAATTGCAATTTATATCGCAGTTCCCGCACTATTCTGTATCTTCGCGCCTACGGCTTGTTAACCGCCCGGGAGGCAACCGGATGGTTAACGTAAAAAGCTAAACCTCGAAAACCAATCGGAGCTAACCGCCATGCAGCAGATGTCTTGACCCTATTATTTTAGCGCGGAGGGTACGATTTTGTCAAGCCTTTCGCGCTTTTTTAATCGTCTTCTTTCCCAGCATTAATGTACAGTTCCTCTGCGTCCTGCTGGGCCTGAATCAGCAGGGACAGTGCTTCCGCGTTTCGCAAATGCTGCAAAGCGTCGATTGCGTCTGTCACGCCATTGTAAAGGCGTGTGTAATATTTTGGCAGTTCTTGCATTTTATCTTATCACCTCTCTTATACTTAGTATATCTCATTACATTAAAAATTGCTGCAATTATTATGTAATACAAATGTAATGCATATTTTTGTGTAAATGTATATTAAGATTAATGTACATTTACAGTTACATAGAGAGGTACATTATGAGAAAATTCAAAATACCTATATCCCCTAAATCGACAACAAAATCTGTTCGCTTTCCGGATGAAATAATTGCAGCAGTAAACAAGGCCATTTGCGGAACAGACTGTACATTTACCGCATTTGTCGTGGAAGCGGTACGTGTGGCGCTGGAAAGTCTGGGGGAAGAGGAAAAATAACATCTACAAGGAGTCCGTCATGAAAAACGTCAAACACGCGAAATGCGTCAAATGCGGCAAAATTTATGAGGCCGTCCCCAACCTGACCAACTGTTCCTGCGGGGGCATTCTGGATATCGTCTATGATTACAGCTACATCAAGGGCGTCCTGACCAAAGAGACCCTGGCCGCCCGCCGGGACAACTCCATGTGGCGTTACCGGGAACTGCTGCCCGTAGAGGAGTCCACCCCAAACACGCCCCTGCGTGTGGGCTGGAGCCCGCTGTATCAGGCGGATACGCTGGCCCGTGAGCTGGGCATCGCCCGGCTGTATGTCAAGGACGACGGCATCAACCCCACCGCCTCCCTGAAAGACCGTGCCAGCGCAATGGCGGTAGCGAAAGCGCAGGAGGCGGGGGCCGGTGTGATTGCCTGCTCCTCCACCGGCAACGCCGCCAGCTCCCTGGCGGGCAACGCCGCCGCGGCCGGTCTGAAAACCTATATTTTTGTGCCCAGCCGTGCCCCCAAAGGCAAGGTCGCACAGCTGATGACCTTCGGTGCGACGGTCATCTCCGTACAGGGCAGCTACGAGGATACCTTTGAGCTGAGCCGTCAGGCCATAGACAAGTGGGGCTGGTACAACCGCAACGCCGCTATCAATCCCTATCTCTCCGAGGGGAAAAAGACGGTGGGTCTGGAGATCATGGAGCAGCTTGACTGGCAGGTCCCCGATTATATTGCGATTTCTGTGGGGGACGGCTGTACCATTGCAGGGCTGTGGAAGGGCCTCAAGGACCTGTACGCCATTGGCTTTATCGACCGCCTGCCCCGTCTAATTTCCGCACAGGCGGCGGGATGCTATCCCATTAACCGGGCCATTGAGACCGGCGCGGACTGGTCGCCCATGGAGGAAAACACCCTTGCCGATTCCATTGCCGTGGGCGTGCCCCGGAACGCGGACAAAGCGTTGGCGGCCATTCGGGAATCGAACGGCCTGACGGTGGAGGTGACGGACGGGGAGATCATGGCCGCCCAGAAGCTGCTGGGTCGTACCTGCGGAGTGTTCGGCGAACCGGCGGGCGTAACGGGCGCGGCGGGTCTGAAAAAGCTGTGCGGACAGGGAAAAATCCCCGCGGACGCCACAGTGGTCAGCGTGGTGACAGGCAACGGTCTGAAGGATGTTGCCAACGCCATTAACGCCTGCGGGGAACCGATTTCCATTCCCGGCGACATGGAGCTGCTTCTGAAAGCGTTTGCAGAAAACGGGATTGTTGTAGAATAGAGAAAAAGCGCGGGGCGTCGTTTCGGACGTCCCGCGCTGCTGTTTATGCTTTTCGTTATTCCACTTCCTCCGCCGCGCTGTTCTGCCTGCGCTGGTCCAGGAAAAAGCGGTTGGCATTAAGGAGCTTTTCCTTCTGGACGGCGGTGATTGTATCGGTAATATCCTTGATAAAGACATAGAAAAGCCGGTTCTCCTCGCCCCACTCGGATTTTTCCAGGTGGCCGCAGTCGTCCACCCAGCGGATTTCCCCATCCCTGCGGGTAATACGGTACTGCACAAAGTCCATATCGTCGTCCGACTCGTGGATCTGCATTTGGATGTCCCACTCCACGCGGTCCAGGTCCTCCGGATGCACGATACCTTGGAAGGAATTGCCGACATGCTCCATAAATTCCTCCATGGTTTTGCAGCCGAAAATTTTCAGGCAGCCCGGGTTGGCATACAGGATGCGTTCGTCCCCAATGCCCCGGTAGATCAGGAAGCCGTCGGACATATTGGCCAGGGATTCCGCGATCCGTGCGTGCCACTGCTGGTTCTCGTCCCGAATAATGGCGTCGATGCTGCGAATAGTCATGACCGCCGTCTTGGGGACGCCGTTTTCCCGTTCGCTGATGGTCACGCTGGTCAGACACCACTCGTCCGGCACGTCCTTTGCGCTGCGGCGGTAGCGGTACTCCACGGAATCCTGTTCCGTAAGCGCCTCCCGGAGATGTTCCAGACTGAGGAACTTCCGGACGTTTTCCTCGTCGTGCCGCAGGATTTTCCCGGAATTGAAATGGCGGTTGATAACGGCGTCGTAGGTGCCCCGCTCCATGGTCTGGTTGCTGTCCGGATAGATCATCCGCAGATAGTTGTCCTTGAGATGGATGTAGTAGACCTCCCGGTATGCCAGCATCATACTGCCCAGCGCGTCCTCATGCACCTGCCGGAAAGTGACGTCGCGCATCATGCAGGCCACATAGCCGTATTCATACTGGTACAGCTTCAGCTGGAGGTAGTGGGCGCTGACGGCACTGTAGGCGTGGTGGACCAGCTTTTCCCCTAAAAACGCGGCCTGATACGCCTTTTCCATCAGTTCCTTTTTGTTGTCTTTGAAAGTCTTTAAAAGCAGATGCCGCAGCTTTGACCGGTCGCCGCCGCAGAGCTTCTGCATCTCGCGGTTTGCGAAAACGATTTCAAATTCAGACGGCCTGCCGTTTTCGTCCAGATGAATACGGGAAAGGCCGAAACCGAAGGGGATATCGCCATAATAGCGTTCCAGATTCTGCTGCTCCTGATCGGACAGGTCCTCCACGGCCCGCTCGGCCAGCATGTTCTGTTTTTCCCGCTCCCGTGCGGCGGTCATGTCCGTCAGGGAACCGTAGAACATCTTGTGCCCGTCCTTTTCCCGCAGGAAAAAGATTTTCATATACACCCACAGCACCTTGCCGTCCGTGCGGATGTAGTGGGCGTAGCCCTCCGCGCTGTTGGGACGGTTCTCATAAGCCCGTTCGAACAGCGAGAACAGATAGCGCCTGTCGTCCTCCAGCACCTGGTCGCAGAGCTTGCGGTTGAGGTTGGAATCGTCGGAGGAGTCGAAGCCGGACATCTGGAAATACTGGTCGTTGACCCGGTTGATTTCGATCTCGTTCTCGAACATACTGTAGAACGCCGCCGCGCCCAGGATATTATTCAGCATGGTATCGGTAAAGAGGTTGCCGTCCAGGAACTCCCGGACGTGCATCGCCTCCACCTGCTTGCCCTGAAGGCCGTCGAAATCCAGACGCCGCTCGTCCGACAGCAGCGCCTCGAATTTATCAATGGGCATAGGTTTATAGTAGTAGTAGCCCTGTGTGTAGCGGCAGCCCATGCTTTGCAGCAGGTTTTCATGCTGCTGGGTCTCCACGCCCTCGACGATAATGGGGATGCCAAGCTGGCGGGCCATATTGACCACGGATTCCAGAATGCCGATGCCCTTCTGTTCCTCCTCCACGCTCATCTCCAGGAACTTCATGTCGATTTTCAGCACGTCGATAGGCATACTGCGCAGGGTATTGAGGGAGGAGTAACCGCTGCCGAAGTCGTCCATCATCACCAGGAACCCGGCGTCCTGCAGCTGGGCCACGGTCTCATTGACCTTGCCGCCCTCCTCGGCGTAAGCGCTCTCTGTGATCTCGCACTTGATGTACTTGGCCGGGACCTCATAGGCGGCGATCAGGTCCAGCAGGTAAGCGGGCACGTCCATTGTCATGATATCGATGCGGGAGATATTAATGGAAATGGGGACCGGACGGTATCCCTTCTCAATCCACTCGCTGAGCCACTGGATGACTTTCGCCCACACCACCTGATCCAGCGGGGTGACGGACCCGTTTTTCTCCAGCACCGGGATAAACTTTCCCGGCGACACCACTTTCCCGTTGTGAATCCAGCGCACCAGAGACTCCGCGCCCACGATTTTGCCGGTGGAGATATCGCACTGGGGCT
Source organism: uncultured Clostridia bacterium (assembly GCA_947177005.1). Lineage (GTDB taxonomy): Bacteria > Bacillota > Clostridia > Oscillospirales > Oscillospiraceae > Pelethomonas. Next base: position 8,252 of record CAMWSZ010000045.1, read on the forward strand.
GGGCAAAAAACGTAAATTCATCCTCGTCCAAGGCGTTGCGGACCTCGGCCAGCAGCTTCCACTCCTGCTCCAGAGAGTTTTCCATAGAGGGCTCGTAGAGGCAGATGCGGCTGGCGTAGTTGCCAATGGCATAGGACAGCGCCATAGTGGCCCGGTCGTACATCTGCTCCGGCGGCACCTCCAAATCGTCAATGGGGTAGACGCCGATTGCCGGCTGGAACTGGGCCAAGTCGTCCCAGTTCTGCACGCCGTCGGCGATATCGTTCCACAGGGAATTGACCAGATCCATTCGGTACGGCAGGATGATGCAGTAGTTGTCGCCGCTGAAGTGTCCGATGACGCCGCCGCGTTTGGCCTGCACTTCCCGCAGGCGGTTGGCGATCATGCACAGGACCTCGTCACCGGCGTCCCGTCCGTAAATTTTGTTGACCATCCGGAAATGTTCGATATCGAGAGCCGCCATACAGTACTCTCCCGGCTGCACAGTTTCCAGAAATTTTCTGGCTTCATCCATAAAACTGCGTATGTACAGCAGACCTGTCAGCGGGTTCAGCTCCGGGGCCGGCTGGCCTCTGTTTGTCTCAGGCGAAAAATCCATACTGTTAACCTCCAAAATGTCGATCTGACGGTTCTTGGAAATATTGTAACATTCCCTTCCGGTAAAATCAAGAGATTGTTGCTCATTTTCACAATTTCTGTGAAGGGCGCATTAAGCAGGCGGGGAGAGCCGCCGGTCCCTCCCGAGACGGGAAGGACCGGCATCATGATCGCAAGGGGGCGAGGGTACGTCACAGACCTCCCACATTATTTTGCGTATTCCACGACCTTTGTCTCGCGGATGACATGGACCTTGATCTGGCCGGGATATTCCAGTTCGTTCTCGATCCGGTTGGCCAGGTCTCTGGCCAGAATAACCATTTGGTCCTCGCTGACCTGTTCGGGCCGGACCATGACGCGGACCTCCCGTCCGGCCTGAATGGCATAGGATTTCTCGACGCCGGGGTAATCGCTGGTGATCTCCTCCAGCTTCTCCAGGCGCTTGATATAATTCTCCAGATTTTCACGCCTTGCGCCGGGCCGTGCCGCGGACACCGCGTCGGCGGCCTGAACCAGACAGGCCATCAGCGTTTTGCACTCCACGTCTCCGTGGTGGGCCTGAATGGCGTTGAGAATATCCTCTCTCTCCTTATATTTCCGGCAGAACTCCACGCCCAGATTCACATGGGTGCCCTCATACTCGTGGTCCAGCGCCTTGCCGATATCGTGGAGCAGACCGGCGCGCTTGGCGGCGTGGACGTCCAGGCCCAGCTCAGAGGCCATTAGCCCGGCGATGTGGCTGACCTCAATGGAGTGCTGGAGGACGTTCTGCCCGTAGCTGGTGCGGTAGTGGAGGCGGCCCAGCATTTTCTGTTCCTCGGGGTGCAGGCCGCGGACGCCGGTTTCCAGGGCGGCGCGTTCGCCCTCGCTCTTGATGACGGCCTCCACCTCCCGGCGGGCCTTTTCCACCATTTCCTCGATATGGGTGGGATGAATGCGTCCGTCGGCGATGAGCTTTTCCAGCGCGACCCTTGCCACCTCCCGGCGCACGGGTTCAAAGCAGGACACGGTAATGGCCTCCGGCGTATCGTCGATAATCAGGTCCACGCCGGTCAGGGTTTCAATGGTGCGGATGTTGCGGCCCTCGCGGCCGATAATGCGGCCCTTCATCTCGTCATTGGGCAGGGGAACCACGCTGACGGTGATTTCGGACACATGGTCTGCGGCGCACCTCTGAATGGCGCCGGCGATAATTTCCTTTGCGTACTGGTCGGCCTCTTCCTTGGCGCGGGCCTCGATGTCCTTGATTTTCAGGGCGGCCTCGTGGGTGACCTGAGACTCCACCTGCGAGATCAGGTAGCTCTTGGCATCCTCCACGGTGAGGCCGGAGATCCGCTCCAGCATTTCGGTCTGGCTGCGTTTGATGAGCTCGATCTCCTCCTGCGCCCGGTCGGCGTCTGCGTGCTTTTGGGCCAGGGCTTCCTCTTTTCTCTCGATGTTTTCGGTTTTGCGGTCCAGATTTTCCTCTTTTTGCTGCAAGCGGCGTTCCTGCTTTTGCAGGTCGGCGCGGCGGCTTTTTTCTTCCTTCTCATACTCGCTGCGGCTGTGCAGGATTTCCTCCTTAGCCTCCAGCAGCGCCTCACGCTTTTTGTTCTCCGAATTTTTGAGCGCTTCGTTCAGGATTCTCGTTGCTTCCTCCTCTGCGCTGGAGATCTCCTTTTCGGAAAACTTTTTCCGGTAGCTGTAACCGAGGATGAAAAAAACAACCGCAGCCAACACGCAGGCAAGCGCCGCCCACAGGATATTGACTGTCATGTCTCTGTTTTCCTCCTAAATGCAGTATGCTGATGGGGTATTGAAAGGGTCCGGCGGTGACGTGTCGCCGGGCGCGGAAATAATCAGCGGATACCCCTTTTTACCCGCCGACAAAAATCCACTTCAATCATACTCGCTCCACCCGCTTTTTGTCAAGTAAAAATTGTTTCTGGAGCGGTTTTGCTTTTTCCCGTGCGGAATCACCCGGTTCACCCGGCGGAGGCCGGAGAAAAGCCGGGAAAACAGGAAAAAACCTCCCGCAGAGGAGGGAGGTTTATGTAGCGTTACGCCGCGCCGTCTCCGGACGGCAGGCGCCGCAGGCGCCAGCACAGGCCGCTGTAACGGCGCTGCTGCCGGTCATTGGCGGCCATTTTGCGCAGGGCGGTGCCGTCGCCGACGGCCACCAGCAGTTCCCGCGCACGGGTCACGCCGGTGTACAGCACGCCCCGCACCATGAGCGACGGCGCGGCGGGCAGCACGGTCAGAATGACGGCCCGGTACTCGCTGCCCTGGCTCTTGTGGACCGTCACGGCATACGCCAGCTCCAGCTCCGTCAGCATGTCCGGCGTATACGCGGCGGAGCGGCCGTCGAAATTGAGGGTCAATAATTCGCCTGCGGGGTCGATGTCCTCGATCACCCCCACGTCGCCGTTGAAGATGCCGGAGCCGGTCACGCCGTCCTCCCGCACCCATAACACATCGTAGTTGTTCCGGACCTGCATGATCCGGTCGCCGGTGCGGAAGAGCTTCTCTCCCAAAACCACCTGCCGTTTAT
>CAMWSZ010000046.1 GCA_947177005.1 uncultured Clostridia bacterium
GATTTCCGCCTATGTCCGCGCAATGGCCCGCAGTCAGGGCAGCGCGGTGGAAAACCTGTACAAGCTGCTGGGCGGGGCCATTGAGGCCGTCGAGTTTACCGCCACCGCTACCACCCGCTTCCTGGATACCCCGCTGAAGGACCTGCGGCTCAAACCCGGCCTGCTCGTCGCCGCCATTGCCCGGGAAAATAAAACCATTATCCCCGACGGCTCTACCTCCATTCATGCCGGAGATAAGGTGATCGTAATGGCCAAAAGCCTGTTTTTGCAGGACTTGGACGAAATCCTGCAATAAGGAGGCGTTTTCTGTGAATTACTGCCTTGTGCTCCATGTGCTGGGCCTGATCCTGCGGGTGGAGGCCGTTTTGATGCTGCCCGCCGCCGTCATCGGCGTCGCGCAGAGACAGGCCGGTTCCGCGATGCTGCTCTCCGCAGGCATCACCTTGGCTGTGGGACAGATCCTGGTGATGCTGCCGGTGAAAAATACCAAAATGCAGGCCCGCGACGGCTTCGCCGCCGTCGCCCTCAGCTGGATCGTACTGTCCCTGTCCGGCGCGCTGCCCTATGTCTTCAGCGGCGTGCTGCCCAATTACGCCGACGCCGTGTTTGAAACCGTCTCCGGCTTCACCACCACCGGCGCCACCGTGCTCACCTTTATCGAGGGACATCCCGACGCAGTCCTCTTCTGGCGCGCCCAGACCCAATGGATGGGCGGTATGGGTGTTCTGGTCCTCGCCTTGGCCCTCGTGCCCAAACTGGGGGAGGGCAGCGTTTACCTCATGCGGGCCGAATCCCCCGGACCAATTAAGTCAAAGCTGACCCCAAGAGTCGGCGATACCGCGAAAATCTTATACAGTATCTATATCGGCTTGACCGCCGCGGAAACCATTTGCCTCAGAATCGCCGGAATGCCGTGGTTCGACGCCGTGATCCATGCCTTTACCTCAATCTCTACCGGCGGCTTCTCCGTTAAAAACGCAAGCGTCGCCGCTTACCACAGTATTGTCATTGAGTGGATCATCATTATCTTTATGTTCCTCTCCGGCATCAACTTTGCCCTCCTCTTTTATGCCATACGGCGCAATTTTCAGGCCGTTTTCCAGAGCGAGGAGCTGCGCTCCTATACCCTCATGACCCTCGCCGCCTCCGGCCTGATCGCTGTGAACCTGATTGTTCACGCAGGCCAGGCCGCAAGCCTGCAAACTTTCACCGACAGCGTCTTTCAGGTCGTTACCCTCATGACGACTACCGGCTACATGACCAAAGACTATGTGCTCTGGCCTACCTTCTCCCAAACGATTCTGGTCCTCGTCATGTTCGCCGGAGGCTGCGCCGGTTCTACCGCGGGCGGCATCAAACAAATCCGCCTCGTTCTGCTGATGAAAAATCTCCGCAGAGAGGTGCAGAGAATCCTCCACCCCAGAGTCGTCAAGACGCTGGAGAGCGACGGGGAACGTGTGGAGGAAGCGACGCTGTCCGGCATCTCCCTGTTCTTTTTCGCCTACATTTTGCTGCTCCTGCTGGCTGCCCTCGTGGTGGCCTGGGACGACGTCGGCTTTACCGCCGCCTTTACCGCCTCCCTGACCTGTATCTCCAACGTCGGCCCCGCCTTCGACGTGCTCGGCCCTACCTCTAATTTCTTTGGACTGTCCACCGTCTCTAAAACCGTCCTCAGCGCCGAAATGCTGCTGGGCAGACTGGAAATCATGCCGCTGCTCCTGCTTCTCTTCCCTGATCTGTGGAAAAAACGATGAAAGGATGTTTTCGCCTTATGTACGATAAATTCAGTCAATATGCAGAACTGCTCGTCAAGACCGGCCTCAACCTCCAAAAGGGGCAGAGACTGATTATCAGCTGCCCCGTGGAGTGTGCCTGGTTCGCCCGCCTCTGCGCACAGGCCGCCTACGGCGCCGGATGCAGGGAGGTTGTTATGAGCTGGTCCGACGACGCCCTCGCCCGCCTGAAATACCTTCATGCGGACAGTGAGGTATTCGATTCTTTTCCGGAATGGCAGGCTGCTTTCTACAACAATTACGCCAGAGAGGGCGCCGCCTATCTCGCTGTCGCTGCCTCCGATCCCGAAAACCTGACCGGTATCGAACAGGACAGAATTACCCGTGCCCAGCGCAGCTCCAGCGCCGCGTTACAGGATTTCCGGCGGCGGCAGATCCGCAACGACTTCCAATGGTGCATTGGGTCCGTACCCATTCCCTCGTGGGCCAAAAAGGTATTCCCCGGTGAGAAACAGGAAGATGCCATGGAAAAGCTTTGGGACGCGATTCTGGAAACCGTGCGGATTGACGGGAAAAACGACGCTGTGGAAGCCTGGCGGAAGCATGTCGCTACCCTGCAAAGCCGCGTCGAAAAGCTCAACGCACTCGATCTGGAGAGCATCCGCTTTACCAACAGCCTCGGAACCGACCTCCTTGTCAGACTCCCCGAGGACCATGTGTGGGCGGGAGGGGACAGCGTGTCAACGAACGGCATCCGCTTCTGCCCCAACATGCCCTCCGAGGAGATCTTTACCGCGCCCCTCAGAGACGGTGTGGACGGAACCGTCTATTCCTCAAAACCCCTTGCCCTGGACGGAAATATCGTGGACCGCTTTTCTCTGACCGTACAGCATGGGAAAATCACCGGCGTCCACGCGGAGACCGGGGAGGAAACCCTCAAAGCCGCTCTGTCCGTGGATGAGGGCGCGTCCTTCTTCGGCGAGGTGGCGCTGGTTCCCTTCGACAGCCCTATCTCCCGGCAAAATCTCCTCTACTATAATACCCTTTACGATGAAAACGCCTCCTGTCACCTCGCGTTCGGTGAGGCTTACCCGGAGTGCCTGAAGGGCGGCGGGGAGATGTCCAAAGAGGAGCTGAGAGAGTGCGGCCTCAATGATTCTATCACCCATGTTGATTTTATGATCGGCACCGAGGATACCCGGATTATGGGGAAAACCTGGGACGGTCAGGACGTGCCCGTCTTTGAAAACGGGAATTTCGTCCTGTAAACACCTGCATATCATTATTAATGGGAGCGCAGCAGCGGCACGGTGACAGTTCAACTTTTCACCGCGCCGCTGCTGCTGTGTGTTTCATTAATCCAATGCCAAATATCAGGTCATGTCAGGAGCCTGTCCGTTATGGGCTGGCCATACACATTCCGTGATTTTCATGTCAGAAAAAACAGCTGTAAAAGACGAGTCCTCCGGGCTGCAGGCGTAAATGCCAAACGCGATTTTCTGACTCCCCTCCCACATATGACATATCCGCATCTGCGTAAAACGCACACCGTCCTGTGAACACTCGATGCAGTAATCATCTGCCCTCCGGCTGAAACGATACCACATGGTTTTCTGCTTCGCATCAATGGCGGTTGTAGCCCAGTCAGACCAGCCGTGGTTCGTCACTACGCTGCCAAGATGCTGATATTCCTCGTTTTCATACTCCACAGATCCCTTCAGCCAATTTTCACTGTCGAGATACATGACTATGCCGCACTGGTCAAACCGTTGGTGCGCACCTGTAAATTCAGTTTTCACCACAAAGGAGAAGAACTGTTCTTCTGTCTCCATTTGGAATACAGGCGCATTATCGTTCCGGAAATGGTAGTAGGTTCTCTGCCAGAGATCGGTTCCCGGTCTGGTGGTGATCTTAATTCTGCCGTTCTCTATGGAACAGCATTCCGGTTCCCGCGTCCACTGCATTTTCTCAATATCAAATTCCATTTTTATCCTCCCTATGCAGAATTATGAATTGCTTTGCAACAGCCGGAGCGCCGCTTTCGCCTCGCGGCGGAAAATTACATTTTCCGTTTCCAGCGTAAATACATGGTCCCCTCTGCTGCATGATAACCAATTATATCGTATTCCTCCGGTTCACGCAAGAGCACCGTCCGCTTTTTCTGCGGTATCTGCATGAATCAACACAGCATAAAACATCCTCAGTTCCGGAGGAAGCGGACCGTCACAAAGTACATATGTACCCTCCTGCACCAGACGGTATTTGTAAAAAGTGCATAATTTTGGCGGCTGAGAATTTATATTTTTGCCGAAATGTCAGTTTCTCCCTTAAAAAAGGGACTTATGTCCTGTTCAATTGGATGAATATATGGTATACTGCAACTGTCAAACGGCTCTGGGAAAGGGAGGGAAAAAGCGGAATGCCATTGTGACCGCGGGATGTTATCGCAGAATGATTACAGAGCCGCCTGAGCCCGGGTACGGCATTTCATTTCACTAAAACAACTACATTTCAACGGAGAAGGGAGAATTTTCTATGAGGAAACATATTTTTATGCGGTGGTTTTCTTTTTCGCTGGCCGTGCTGTTGGCTGTGGCCATACTCCCCACCGCCCGGGCCGCAGATGAGACGCATATCACAATTCTCGGCACATCCGACCTCCATGCCAGTATCTGGGGATACAGCTACGAGGATTTGCAGGAAACCACCAATAACGGCATGGCGCGCCTGTATACCTACATCCAGCAGGTGCGGAAGGAAAATCCCAACACATTTCTGATTGACGCCGGCGATGACATCGAAGGAACTATTATGGTCAACCAGATCTACAACAAGCTGCCTGACGAACTGCATCCCGTTATAGCGGCCATGAACTTTATGGGATTTGACTCCATGACTCTGGGCAACCATGAGTTCAATTACGGCATCCCCAATATGCTCAAGTTTATGGGACAGGCGGAGTTTCCCGTTCTGGCGGCCAACGTTTTGAACGCGGAGGGCAAACCGGTCACCGGCCTTGGCTGGACCATCGTTGAGCGCGGCGGCGTGAAGCTGGCAGTCATCGGCGTCACTTCCCCGAATGTTCCTGTTTGGGACGGCGGGAAGGATGGCATTGAAGACTGCACCTATGAGCCTGTCAGCACCGCCGTAAAGCGTGCCATCGCCGAAATCGGCAGTCAGGCCGACCTCATCATGGTCTCCGCCCACGTAGGCATGGTGAGCGAGTTCGGCGATGAGAACGGCGCGGACGCAGGCCAGCAGATTCTCGACGATAACCCCGAAGTGGACATTTTGCAGGTGGCCCACGTCCATACCACGGTCAACGACAAACAGGGCGATGTGCTCATCGGCGGCGTGCGCAACGCGGCCCGCGAGATTGCCCGTTTCGACCTGACGCTGGACGCCTCCGGCAAAATCACCGACAGCAAGCTGACAATTGTGGATATGGAGGACTTTGAGCCCAGTCAGGAAATCCGGGAGATCCCGGCGGTGGCCGAGGCCCATGAGAAGACCGTCGCTCTCATCAAGGGCGAGGACGGTGCCGCTCTCGGCGTTACTTCCGCCCGGTTCCAGCCTGAGAACGAGATCAAGGGCCTGCCGGAAGGCAAGCTGCGGGATACCGCCGTCATGGACCTCATCAACAATATCCAGCTGGAGGCCTCCGGCGCTGACGTCTCCGCCGCCGCCCTGTTCAAAGACACCAGCGACCTGCCGGAAGGGAACATCAATTACGGCAATATCTTCGACATCTACAAATTCGATAACACCCTCTACCGCGTTACCGTCACCGGCGCGGAACTGAAGGGCTATATGGAGTGGTCCGCCAGCCACTACAACCAGTGGCAGCCCGGCGACATCAATATCTCCTTTAATCCCGAGGTTCCCGGCTATCTGTACGATATGTTCCAAGGCGTGGACTACGAGATCGACCTGAGCAAGCCGACCGGACAGCGTATCCAGAACGTCGTGTTCAAGGGAAAGCCCCTGGCGGATGACCAGACGCTGACTTTGGCGGTCAACAACTACCGGTACTCCTCCGGCCTGAAGGCGCAGAATCTGGTGGCCGGGACAAAGGAGTGGGAGTCCTCCGAGCCAATCCGCGACATGATCGTCAATTACTTCGCGGAGCATCCCGTCGTGGAGCCCACGGTTGACAACAACTGGAAAATCACCGGCGTGGATCTCCAGAAGGATAACCCGGAACGCGCCGGAATCATTCAGAAAATCAACAGCGGCGAGATCGAAACCCCCTATGCCAAGAGCTATAACATCAACCCCGTCGCGGGCAACGTTGTCATCGGCCGCAAGGGCGGCGATGTGTCCACCGTGGACGGCGCGGACGGCGTGACCTACTACCGCCTGCGGGAGATTGCCCAGCTCCTGACCGGTACGGATGCCGCTTTTGACGTGACCTGGAGCCGGGAAAACGGCATTGAAATTGTCAAGGGCAGCGGTTACAGCGCCGTGACGGCCCCCGCCGCCGGTGAAACCGCCGCCAGTACCGCTGCTGTTACAGTGGACGGCAAGACGGTGGAGGTTGCCGTTATGGTACGGGGCGGCAGCAACTATGTCTCCGCCGAAGGACTGACCGCCCTGCTTGGCGTCGAGGCCAAAGAGGCCGGCGGCGTCCTGACTCTCTCCGTTCCTGTCAGCACCGGCGTGGGCGGCTGACAAAAAAGAGACCTGTGCCCTCCTGCGGTATGGCATAATATTTGTGATTTCTGCACAAAATTCAGGATGCAAAACTCATGTTTTTGACGAAAATATTTTTTCTGATAAAAAAAGGTATTTTTGACCTGTTTTTTCGGAGGAACATATGTTATACTGTATTTATCCGGAGTTTCCGGATAGCGATACTATTATTTAATTGGAGGAATGAATATGAAGAGGTTTATTGCGGCAATTCTGGCGGGCCTGATGGTCCTTTCCCTGGCCGCCTGCGGCGGCGGTAACGGCGGCGGCAGCAATGGCGGCGGTGCCAGCAGCAATGGCGGCAGCAGCGGCGGCGGCAATAACAGCAGCGTCAGCGACGCGGGCGGCGGTGCCAGCGGCGGCGCGTCCGACATGAAGATCGCCATGATTACCGACTCCGGCGACATCACGGACCAGAGCTTCAACCAGACCACCTATGAGACGGCCAAGGCTTGGAGCGAAGCCAACGGCGCAAGCTTTACCTACTACAAGCCCGAAAAGGACTCCGACGAGGCCCGGAACGCCTGCGTTGACCTGGCGGCCGCCGACGGCGTCAACATTATCATCGTGCCCGGCTACATGTTCGCCGCCACGCTGGTGGCCCAGACCGACATGTATCCCGACATCAAGTTCGTCGCGCTGGACGTGGGCGAGGGCGACCTGTGTGAGAAGGGCGTGGGCGAGGGCTATTACGAGGGCCTCGCAGCGGGAACCGTGTACAACGCGGGCGACTACTATAACACCGAAAATACCTACTGCGCCACCTATCAGGAGCAGATCTCCGGCTTTATGGCAGGCTACACCGCCGTGCAGCTTGGCTACCGCCACATCGGCTTCCTGGGCGGCATGAGCGTGCCCGCCGTGCAGCGCTTCGGCTACGGCTATATTCAGGGCGCGGACAAGGCCGCCGCTGACCTGGGCGTTACCGGCGACGTGACAGTGGAATACGTCTACGGCGGCCAGTTCTTCGGCGACGCCGACATCACCGCCGCTATGGATACCTGGTACAATTCTCTGGGCGTGGAGCTGGTCTTTGCCAGCGGCGGCGGCATTTACACCTCCGCTGCCGAGGCCGCTGCCAAGGTGGGCGGCAAGATCATCGGCGTGGACTCCGACCAGTCCTCCAAAATCGATGAGTACGGCGCGGATATGACCGTCACCTCCGCCATGAAGGGCCTCGACGCCACCATTAACATGGTCCTTACGGATATCATGGACGGCAAGTGGAGCGAGCATGTGGGCAAGATCGAGAGCCTGGGCCTGGTCTCCGACAACCCGGACGAGAACTATGTCCAGCTGCCCCGCGCCACCACCCAGTGGTCGGCCGACTTCACCGAGGACGACTATTTGACCCTGGTCAAGTCCATTCATTCCGGCGAGATCACCGTCTCTGACGATATCACCGCTATGCCGTCCACGGCCATTACGGTCAACGACTACGGCAGCATCAAGGGATAATCCGACGGGTGAGCGCGGCGGACGCGATAGACAGCGGGAGCGTGGATGCTCCCGCTGCCTGTTCCCGAAGGGATTTTTCGCATGATTATGTATAAAAAAGGAGGCGTGTAAGCTATGGCCGAGTATGCGGTCGAAATGCTGAACATTACAAAACGGTTCCCCGGCATCATCGCCAATGACAACATCACCCTGCAATTGAAAAAGGGTGAGATCCACGCCCTCCTGGGCGAGAACGGCGCGGGAAAATCCACGCTGATGAGCGTGCTTTTCGGGCTGTACCAGCCGGAGGAGGGAGAAATCCGCAAGGACGGCAAAAAAGTCACCGTCAACGACCCAAACGATGCCAATGAGCTGGGCATCGGCATGGTACACCAGCACTTCAAGCTGGTAGAGTGCTTCAGCGTCCTGGACAACATCATCCTGGGCGTGGAAACCACAAAAAACGGCTTCCTCCAGAAGGACGAGGCCCGGAAAAAAGTCCTTGCCCTGTCCGAGAAATACGGACTGGCGGTGGACCCCGACGCCATTATTGAGGATATCACCGTGGGCATGCAGCAGCGGACGGAAATCCTGAAGATGCTGTACCGGGACAACGAGATCCTTATTTTCGACGAGCCTACCGCCGTGCTGACCCCGCAGGAAATTCAGGAACTGATGACCATTATGAAAAATCTCGCCGCCGAGGGCAAGAGCATTCTGTTCATTACCCACAAGCTGGCGGAAATCATGCAGGTGGCCGACCGGTGCAGCGTGCTGCGCAAGGGCAAGTATATCGGCACCGTGGATATCAAGGATTCCACCCCGGAGAGCCTGTCCGCCATGATGGTGGGCCGGGACGTCAATTTCGTGGTGGAAAAGGTTCCCGCCGTACCAAAGGAGGTCGTGCTGGATATTAAGGGCATGACGGTGGCCTCCAAGCGGCACAAGAATAACGCCGTGAACAATGTGTCCCTACAGGTGCGCCGGGGCGAGATCGTGTGCATCGCGGGCATCGACGGCAACGGCCAGACGGAGTTTGTCTATGGCCTCAGCGGTCTGGAGCCCCTGAAAAGCGGCACCATTACCATGAACGGCATTGACATCACCCATATGCCTATCCGCAAACGGCTGACCTCGGGCATGAGCCACATCCCCGAGGACCGGCATAAACATGGTCTGGTGCTGGACTACAGTCTGGAGGACAACATTGTTTTGCAGCGGTATTTTGAGCCGCAGTTTACCAGCAAAACCGGCTTCCTCAAACGGAAGGCCATTCGGGAGTACGCCTCCCGGCTGATCGAGCAGTACGACGTCCGCTCCGGACAGGGGCCCGTTACCATTGCCCGCGCCATGTCCGGCGGCAACCAGCAAAAAGCAATTATTGCCCGTGAGATCGACAAGGGCCCGGAGCTGCTGATTGCGGTGCAGCCCACCCGCGGTCTGGACGTGGGCGCAATCGAGTATATCCACAAACAGCTTGTGGCCCAGCGGGACGCCGGGAAGGGCGTGCTGCTGGTGAGCCTGGAGCTGGACGAGGTTATGAACGTGTCCGACCGGATCTTAGTGATGTACGAGGGCGAGATCGTGGGTGAATTTGATCCCAAAACTGTCTCGGTGGAGGAGCTGGGCCTCTATATGGCCGGTTCCAAAAGAAAGGAGGCTTCGGCATAATGGGACCGCGGAAAAAAGAGAGTATTTTGAGAAACGCCGGCTTTCAGACGATTCTGGCGTCTCTGCTGTGCATTATCTTGGGTCTGCTGATCGGATTTATCGTGCTGCTGTTCATCAACCCCGGCGGCGCGGCGAAAGCCATTACAGCCATTCTGAAGAATTTCCTCTACTACCCCAGCAAGGCGGCGGCACTCAAGTATTTCGGCACCACCTTGGTCAACGCCTCCGCGCTGCTGATGTGTTCGCTGTCCGTGCTGTTCGCCTATAAAGTTGGCCTGTTCAACATCGGCGCGGCGGGACAGTATGTTGTAGGCGTGGGCGCTTGCCTGTACTGTGCGCTGGGGCTGAATATGCCCTGGATCGTATGCCTGATCGCGGCGGTGATCTGCGCGGCCCTGGTGGGCGGCATCTCCGGTGCGCTGAAGGCGTACTTCAATGTCAACGAGGTTATTTCCTGCATCATGCTCAACTGGATCTCCCTGTACTGCGTCAACATGCTTCTGTCCAAAGTCAAGGAGCAGTCCACACCCTACACCACCCCCCTGTCCAGCGGCAATAAAAGCGCTCTGCTCCCAAATATGGGGCTGCATACCCTGTTCTCCAACAACGAATTTATTACTATTGGCCTGCCGTTGGCGGTTGCTGCGGCGGTTCTGGTATGGGTGGTATTGGAGAAAACCCGGTTCGGCTATGAGCTGAAAGCTACCGGCCTGAACAAAAATGCCGCGAAATACTGCGGTATGAAGGAGCAGCGCAACATTATTCTGACCATGATGATCGCCGGCGGTCTGGCGGGTCTGGCGGCGGGCATCTACTACCTCACCGGTATCGAACAGTGGATGGTGCAGCAGACCAGTGTCCCGGCTATGGGCTTCAACGGCATTGCTGCGGCCTTCCTGGGCGGCCTGAACCCCATTGGCGCCATTTTCTCATCCTACTTCATCCAGCATATCACCAGCGGCGGCACGTACGTGGACAAAACCATGTACTGCGCCCAGATCTCAGACCTGATCTCCGCGTTTATCATTTACCTGTGCGGTTTCGTCCTCTTCTTCCGGCTGTGGTTCAACCGCTTCCTGGATAAGAGAGACGAGAGGGCCAAGAAAGGAGGCCAAGCGTAATGGTTCTGCTGGTTCAATATACCCTGATATTCGCTTCCGTACTGGTGCTGGTGGCCCTGGGCGGATGCTTTTCGGAACACAGCGGCGTGATTAACATCGGCCTGGAGGGCATCATGGTCATGGGCGCACTGGGCGGCGCGCTGATGATGAAATACGCCGTGGGTGTACCGGCTGTTGCCATGATTCTGCTGGTCATTCTGGCGTCCGCCTTGGTGGGAATGATCTTTTCCCTGCTGCTGGGCGTGGCGGCCATTCGCTTCAACGCCGACCAGACCCTGGTGGGCACGGCGCTGAACCTGCTGGGTCCCGCCGCCGCTGTGGTGCTGGTGCGGGCCATTAATATGGCGGAGAGCGCGGACAACGTCTCCTCCACGCTGGCCTATGGTCAGGCAAAAAAAGCGTTCCTTGTGAATATCGGCAGATTCGAATTCAACTGGTTTATGCTCATCGCCCTGCTGCTGCTGGTTGCAAGCTACGTGGTGCTGTATAAGACCAAATTCGGCCTTCGGCTCATGGCCTGCGGCGAGCATCCGCAGGCGGCCGATTCCGTGGGCATCAACGTCTATAAGATGCGCTATGCGGGCGTGCTGATCTCCGGCGCACTGGGCGGCCTGGGCGGTCTGGTGTATATCACCGCCGGCGTCAGCGAATGGAAGTTTGAAAACGGCGTGGCGGGCTTTGGCTTCCTGGCCCTGGCGGTCATGA
>CAMWSZ010000047.1 GCA_947177005.1 uncultured Clostridia bacterium
GGTGGCCAAAGCCATGACATTGTTTTCCTGTTTTAGCTGATTGATCCGCTGGAGCTCTCTCTGCTTCCCGAACAGGTCGTCGTCCGAGGGCACCCCGTTTCTGAAAAACTGCTCCAGGGCGTTCAAACGGGCCTGTTCGGCGGCGGGCAGGCATTGATTCAAGCTTTCCGTCTTCCCGGCCCTTAGCTCCTGCTGCTTCTGCTGGCAGGTCACCAGGAACGTCTCGTCGGGCACACCGGCCTTGAAAAACGTCTCTAATTCCACTAGTTTCTCCTGCTCCTGCGGGGTGAGGGAGAGGTTTTTCAGATATGCTTTTTTATTCGTGTACTCCTCGTATTTCCCCTGATACGTCTGAAAATCGGCTTCTGTGGGGACTCCATGTTCAAAACGGCGGGCATTCTCCTCCAGATTCTTTTTCGCGGTTTCGTAGGCGCTGGACGGTACGGACCGGGCGTGCAGAGGCGCGATGTCGTCGTACACCAGCAGCAGCGCGTCGATCTCCTCCTCTGAGGGGAGGCCGTCCGGATATTTTTCCCGGAGGGCTGTCATAGCCTGTTCGTTCTGGTCATACTCCGCGTTCAGCCGGTCCAGCTGCTCCTGTACAGCGGCCTGCCCGGCCGTCTCCGACGCCAGACTGATTTTTTCCAGCAGTGCGTCGCGGCTGTCTTCCTTCTCATCACGCTCTTTTTTCTTGCCAGCCAGTTCTGTTTGCAGACGCTCCAGCTCTTCCCGCCGGCCCCCGGCATCGGCGAAAAATTTTTCCAATTCCGCGATCTTTTTCTGTGCGCCGCTCTGTCCCTTCCGTGGGACCAGCGGCGAACGCGCCGCTTGCAGGGCGCGCACCGCATGATTAAAATTATTGTCGTCGTCGGTATCATCCACCAGCTCGCCCAATTTAGCTTGGATGCTGTCTGTAATCATGGGCGGGGCGTCTTGAAGCTGGGGGAGATAGGTGCTGCGCTCAAAGGAGTCTGCGTCCAGATGAAAGATGTCCACGCCGATATCGTAGGAAAATTTGTCGCAGGGCTTATGGGTGGACAGGTCGTATACGGCAAAAGTATCAGTGGCGGGACTGCCGCCGAAGGTGCGTTCGATGCGGTACTGTGTTCCCTCGTACTCAAAGACGAGGTTTCCCCCGAACTTTCCGCCCTGCCACGGTTTAAAGCGTTTGCGTTTATTTTTTTCCAGGGTTCTCCCGGCCCGGGGGAAGCCATAGAACATGGCGCGGATATATTCGGCCAGCGTCGTTTTGCCGAACCCGTTGTGTTGCTGAATGGTTGTCAGACCGGCGTTGAAGTCGCAGCTGAAGTGAGACAGGCCCCCGAAGTTTTCAATATAGCAGCTGATGATCCTCATAGGACAATCTCCTTTCCGTTCAAAGCCTGCATTCCCCATCGGATAATTTCTTCCTTTTCCCCGTCGCTTTTCCCGGAAGCCATTACCGTGCGGATAAATTCCCCTCTCAGGGAGATATCATACGCATACGATTCCCTTGGGAGGTCCAGGCGGCTTTCATCCTGAATTTCGACAAAATAGCGGTTTCCTTCCAGCCTGCTGAGAAGGCGGCGGAAGTCCTTTTGCGTCTCCAGCGTATATGTTCCGCGTAGGGTGAACCTGACCAGGTGCTCCGGCGCGATGCTTTCGGCCGCTGTCTCCATAGCCTTCTGGAGTTCTTCGGCAGTAACCAGACCGGTGATATCGACGGGGACGTCAAAGAACATCCGCTGCGCAAAGGGGATAAAGGAATGGGTAAGCTTCCCGCCGTCCGTCTCCAGCAGGACAAAGCCCTTTTCTCCGCATTCGTCGAATCCATGACCCTCCAGACATCCGGGATAGCAGAAAATGCTGTCTTGTCCAAGCTCGCCGGTCTGATAGCTGTGCAGAGATCCCAGGGCCAGGTAATCAATCTTTTTTTTGCGGAGCTTCGGCAGGCAGACCAGATTCTGTCCGCACTTTGGCGCTGTTTGGCCGTACATCATCACGATATTGATCGTATCTTTGTTGAGGAGCAGCGCGTCATAAATATCCTCGTATTCGTCGGTAAGCTCCGTACCGGCGATACGGACCTCACCGTATTGGTAATACGTCCATTCATCCGAGAAGGTTTTGAGATTTTTCGGGAGGTCGCGGCCCATGAAAGCGCGTTTGGACTCCTCGCGGCTTCCTCTCAGGTAAAGAAAATCAACGGCGCTTTGTTGCTCAATAATGGATAACAGATAGTCAGCGGTTCTGCTTGTGATGCGGCCGGCGTCAAACAGATCTCCGGCGATCAGGACAACCGTTACGCCGTTTCCGGCAGCGTATTCAGCCATGCGGGAAAACGTTCTGCAAATCTCAGCGTTTCGCTCCTGGGCCTTGACGGCGGACAGAGCGGACTCCATTGCGGAATCCAGACGAAGATCCGAACAATGTATGATTTTCATAGCAACCCCTTCTCTTGAAAATAGTACGTATCAGGCTCCTAGCTTTGCTATCAGCCCTATTCTAACATATCCCCACGAAAAAGTCCATTGAATTTTATAGCCGGCCGGGTGACTGTCAAAAACAGGCAGAAATTCTTCTTTACAAATCGTTCCGGTCATGATACCATGTTCACTAATATATTTGGAGTAAAATCATCAAAAGGAGTGTCAAACGCTATGGCCTACTATTATCCGGAACCGTCCCACACCTTCAGTGAATACCTGCTGATCCCCGGCTATACCTCCCCGGAGTGCGTACCCGGCAACGTCTCCCTGCGTACCCCGCTGGTGAAGTACCGGCGGGGCGAAGAGGAGCCCGCGCTGTCGCTGAGCATCCCGCTGGTATCCGCCATTATGCAGTCCGTTTCCAACGATACTCTGGCCGTAGCGCTGGCGAAGGAGGGCGGGCTGTCCTTCATCTACGGCTCCCAGTCCATTGAGGACGAGGCGGCAATGGTGGCGCGGGTGAAGAGCTACAAGGCCGGTTTTGTCCCCAGCGATTCCAACCTCCCGCCGGACGCCGTTTTGCAGGATGTTCTGGACCTGAAGGCCCGGAATAATCATTCAACTATCGCCGTCACGGAGGACGGCACCAATCAGGGCCGTCTGCTGGGCATCGTCACCAGCCGGGATTACCGCGTGAGCCGTATGGACCCGCAGACGCCGGTAAAGGCGTTCATGACCCCCTATGAGCGCCTCGTGACCGCCCCGGAGGGGACGTCTCTGAAGGAGGCCAACGACATCATCTGGGACCATAAGCTTAACGCCCTGCCCATCGTCAGCGCAGACGGCCGCCTGCTGTACTTTGTGTTCCGGAAGGACTACGAGCAGCATAAGGAGAACCCCGGCGAGCTGCTGGACGCCCATAAACGGTTTATGGTGGGCGCGGGCATCAACACAAAGGATTATGAACAGCGTGTGCCTGCGCTGCTGGAGGCGGGCGCGGACGCGCTGTGCATCGACTCCTCCGAGGGCTACACCTGCTGGCAGGAAAAAACCCTCCGTTTTATCCGGGAAAAATACGGAGACAGCGTTAAAGTGGGCGCGGGGAATGTGGTAGACCGGGACGGCTTTCTGTTTCTGGCGAAGGCGGGCGCGGACTTTATCAAGGTGGGTATCGGCGGCGGCTCTATCTGCATCACGCGGGAGACAAAGGGCATCGGCCGCGGACAGGCTACCGCCTTGATTGAGGTCGCGGCGGCCCGGGACGAGTATTTCCAGCAGACCGGCGTCTACATCCCGATCTGTTCCGACGGCGGCATCGTCCACGACTACCATATGACGCTGGCGCTGGCAATGGGTGCGGATTTCCTGATGCTGGGCCGCTATTTCGCCCGTTTTGACGAGAGTCCGACGAACCGGGTGCTGGTGAACGGGCAGTACATGAAGGAGTACTGGGGCGAGGGTTCCAACCGTGCCCGGAACTGGCAGCGGTACGATTTGGGCGGCGGCCGGGGGCTGGCCTTTGAGGAGGGCGTGGATTCGTATGTAACCTATGCCGGACCGTTAAAGGAGAACGTGGCGAAGAGCCTGTATAAGGTGAAGTCAACCATGTGCAACTGCGGTGTAACCACCATTCCGGACCTCCAGAAACATGCGCGTCTGACGCTGGTGTCCTCCACCTCCATTGTGGAGGGCGGATATCACGACGTCATGCTGAAAACAAGGGGCATGTCCGCACAGAATGCCTGAGCAATCCCTGCGGATAGATCTCAGATAAATCCGAACCCGGTCTGCCAGATCAGGTTCGGATTATCATGGACTGCTGCCTATAAAAACGAACGCATATCCGCCGTCAATTTCTCCTCCTGATGAATCAACCGCTTGGCGATGTCTTTGGAGGGTTCGTCCGCAGCCTTGTATTGGTTGAGATATTTATTAAGAGATTTCACGCCCATGTTGCAGCCGTCCGTCATGAGTTCCGCAATAGCCGAATCGGATTCATTCATGGCCAGCTTTACATTGGTTTTCACCCATGACATGCCTTTTGCCATAGGATTTGGATCTTTTCCGTTGTCGTGGTACTGATCCAGCAATTCCTGGATCTCATTTTCCAGCTTTTCATGTTCAGCCTTGCAGTTTGACAGGCAGTTCCGCAGGCTGTCCGCGTTCACATATTGCAGCACATCCTCAATGGACGAAATGCCCATTTTAACGCCTGCGTCGCATTCCCGCAGTAATTTTACGGTATCTTGTTCTATCATACGGTCACTCTCCCTTCGCATGATAGGATACCCGTTTTCATCAAAATCATGCTGCCATTATTTGACCGCCGCCCGCAGTCTCATCAGCGGGCGGCTTTCGTTTTTATTTACACAAAGCTCTTCTCCACATGGACCACTGCGGACCAGTCCGGGTCCAGAGTTTTCACCCCGGCTTTGATCCGGGACACAATTTCGTTGTCCGGCAGCCCGCACTGATAGGGGATCACGGCGTCAAAAATCACTTTTGTATGGGTCGGGCCGGGGACGGTGCGGAAATCATGAATGGTGATGCCGGGATCAATCAGCTGCGCTATTGACAACACACGGTCCCGCATCTCCGCCGTTCTGCCGCCGTCGCTGACCACCGGGTCCATGTGGATGGTTGCCAGACATCCCATTGTTTTGCTCAGTTCCCGTTCAGCGGCATCCACAACGTCGTGCAGCTCCAGAATATCGCCGTCCGCCGGGACCTCCGCATGGAGGGAGATAAAGCGGCGGCCGGGGCCGTAGTCGTGTACAAGCAGGTCGTGTACGCCGGTGATCTCCGGCCGGCGCAGGACCAGCTCCTGTACCTGCTTCACAAACTCCGGGGAGGGCGGCTGTCCCAGCAGAGGATCAACAGTCTCTTTCGCCGCCCGGAAACCCGACCACAAAATGAACGCCGCCACCGCCGCGCCGCACCAGCCGTCGATTTGGATCTGCCAAAGGCGTCCGGCCAGACCGCCCAGCAGGACCGCGGCTGTTGCCAGACAGTCGCTGAGGCTGTCGAGGGCCGTGGCGGCCATGGCAGGGGAGGAGATGCGCCGCCCGACGGCACGGTTGTAGGCGGCCATATACAGCTTAACGCAGATGGAAATGGCCAGAATCGCGCCGGTCAGGAGGGTAAAGCCGACGGGTTCGGGGCGGAAAATTTTCTCAACCGACGTTTTCCCCAGTTCCACGCCCATGACGGCTATGACCATGGAAACTACCAGCCCGGACACATATTCCATTCGTCCGTGCCCGAACGGGTGCCCCTGATCGGGGGCCTGCGCCGCCAGCTTGAAGCCCAATAATGTTACTACCGACGACCCCGCGTCGGACAGATTGTTGAATGCGTCCGCCGTTACGGCAATGGAACCGCTGAGCAGTCCCGCAGCCAGCTTCCCGAGAAACAGCAGCAGGTTCAGCCCGATGCCCACACATCCGCACAGAATACCGTAGGCCCGCCGTACAGCCGGGTCGGAAACGTTGTCGCAGTCCCGAATGAACCGCCGGGACAGAAATCGAATCATACCAATACCTCATACATTTTGAGACGCCGGATAAAAACGCCTCTTTGTGAACAGATAGCACAGCGGCGTCAGCCACAGCAGCGCCGCATAGGGGAGCGCCTTTGCGTCCGCGCCCAGCATCGCCAGCGGGATGCTGCACGCAATGGACCACGGAATCAGCCCGGCGATCATGATGCCGGAGTTCTCGATATCCATTGCCAGCTCCTCCCGGTCGCCGTAGACCCGGCCCAGCAGTTGTTCGTCCAACATGCTGGTCACGGCCTGATTGCAGAGAATCGCGGCACAGAGGACCGATACGACAATCATCGCCGGAAAACGCCCGATTTTTACGGACAGGGCTCCAGCGCGGGTGCTGAGGGGTTCCAGACTGCCGGTGCCCTCCAGAATTCCGGAGTACAGGCCGGTAAGAATGACGATCACATAGCTGGACGCCATGCTGGTGACGCCCCCGCCGCTGAGAACCGGTGCCAGCTGCGGGTCGCTGGGGTGGTAGCCGCTCCAGGCCGCACGAAGGACGTCCGGCACGGAAACGCCCTGCATTACCACCGCCAAAACCGCCGCGGACGCAATGCTGGCGGCCATTGCAATTTTAACCGGCGCCTGAAATACCGGCAGCAGAAACATGACGGTTGCCGGAAGCAAAAGCACAAAATGCAGGGAAAAATTTTCGTTCAGCGCCCGCAGCACCGGCGCGTCCAATCCGGCGAGGGGGCAGCGGAAAGACAGGACCGTGTACACGGCAAGGGTCAGGAGTGTGGGGAGAAAACCGGTGCGGAGCATCAGGCGGACATTGCGGTACAGGTCGGTCTCCGTGACGGCGGCCACCAGACCGGCAGCCGACGACGCCGGACTGCACCGGTCACCGAAGTAGACGCCCGACAGCACCACCCCGGCGGCCAGCGCCGGACTGACCCCGCCGGACCGGGCCAGCGCCATTAAAATGACGCCCAGCGTGCTGCTGACGCCGTAGGAGGTGCCGAGGACGTAGCTGAGGGCGGCGCACAGCAGGAACGAAATCACCAAAAACAGTCTGGGCGTCACCAGTCTGACCCCTGCCAGAATGCAGTATGCAATGGTGCCGCTGACGCGCCAGACGCCGGTAATGACGCCGATCAGCGCGATCACGGACACGACGGTCAGGGATTTTTTACATTTGTTCCAGGCCATTTTCCATAATTCCCGGTTGCTGAACCCCTGCTTCAGACCCAGAAGCCAGAACAGGAGGAGTCCGCCGGAAAGCGCCCACGCCACCGGCTGGCCCGTAGCCAGACAACCGGCCACCATGCCCAGAAACAGGACGAAACAGAGCGCCGGCACCTCACACGCCTCCCCGAATGGTCAGCGTGTACTGACAGCACAGGCGGTCCAGATCCTCGTCGGTAGCGGCGTTGACGCGGAGGCGCGCACCGCATTGACGGCAGATGAGGTCTACCGCGGACCCATGGATTTCCATACCGCAGCCTCTGGCCCCACAGGTACAGGATATGCCGTCCCGGGCGGCAATGTCCTTCAGCTCGGAGAGGACCTCATACATTATATTATTATCGACAAAAGCGCTGTCCATATGCTCCTTTTTTTTCTCCAGCGTGATTTCCAGTTCCCGAAGGGCTTTCCGGACCTGATGCGCGTCGCCGATATAGCAGCAGAGCTGTTTGGATTCCGGACAGGCCAGGGCTACGCCGGGACCGTGCAGAAGCTTGTCCGCCGGGACCTCGGCCCGGTGTTCCCCGCCGCACGCCCCGCAGGGAACCGTCACGCGGTAATGCTCGCCGAAGGGCTCGGCGGTAAGCTCACTGCGGCCGCAGCCGCAGACCAGACCGCTGGCGGCAGCACAGAGGGCGAAATGGGTCCGTTCGCCAAACACCGGCTTGCCGCAGTCCGGACAGATATAGCCAAAGGCGCGTTGTTCTTCCGCCATAAGAAAAAACCTCCCGTTGATGTGTAGTGAGGGTACTATACCACAACGCCGGTTTCTTTTCAACCGGTTCACGGCAGAAAAAACCTTTGAGAGAAGGCTCAGAAATAATCATAACTGTTCAAAAGCAACAACCATGTCAAAACAAGCGTTTCTTTTCTGCATGATTTCCACAAAAGTCAGGAATCAAGAGTGTCAAAGGAGAAATTTATTTCACTGTAGTTTCAAAACAATATCAAATAAAATAATGCTGCTTTATATTGCCTGAGATTAAAACTGAGAAGATTTACGTGTCAAAAAATCCGGAAAGGCTGTAAAGCGGTATCTTCTGCAAAAGGACAGATAGCCGTTTAGTACGGACAGTCCGCCGGAAAAATGTAGGAGTTGCCAAAAGAAAGCCGGTTTGAGGGGTTGGATTTTGGCTGATTGCCTCTTGCGGATGTGACCGGTTTTGCTTATAATGGGCCCAACCCAATCAGAAAGGAGCACTTCGCTATGAGAGAGTTTACCTACACCATTAAAAGCACGACAGGTCTGCACACAAGCCGCGCCGGACTGCTGGCTATGCAGACAAAAGCCTTCCCCGGTACTAATGTTACCGTATCCGCGGGCGGAAACACTGTCAAGACCAGCCAGCTGACGCGCCTGATGCGTATGAACTTCAAACAGGGCAGCAGGGTAACGGTTGCGGCGGATGGCCCCCAGGAGAACGACGCGATTGAGGTCGTACACAGCTTCTTTGAGTACTATCTGTAACTGCTGTCCCGAACCATGCGGAAAGAGATAAAAAAACGAGGGGTGTCTCAGAGCGGAGCAAAGCCGCGGGAGACAACCCCTTTTGTTTGCTTACGGTAATCATCCTGTTCCATAGAGTTATTCCAGATACAGCCGCCTCTGGGCAGGCGGATTTTTTTTAGCCTTCGTCTCCTCCAATGACACTGTCCCTGCTGTTTTGCCTCCAAACAAAACCGTCTATTCCATCAATTTTTTGCTCATTTTTTCCTCTGGCTGGGGGTTGTTCTTTTCCACAAAATATGATATAACTTGTTAGCCGTCCGCGGACACAGACAGGACGGCCGGAGGTGTCTTTTGCATGAGAAAAAGCGGATATCAAATCGATATGCTCAACGGTCCCCTGGCGGGAAAGCTTCTGCTGTTCGCGCTGCCGCTGATGCTCTCCAGCCTGCTCCAACTGCTGTTCAATGCAGCGGACGTGGTGGTTGTGGGACGGTATGTGGGCAAGCAGGCTCTGGCGGCGGTGGGGTCCAATACCGCGCTCATCAATCTGCTGGTGAACGTGTTCACCGGACTGTCGGTGGGCGCGAACGTCATCGTGGCCCGGGACCTGGGCGCGGAACGTGAGGAGGATATCCAGAAAAGCGTGCATACGTCGCTGACACTGGCGCTGTTCAGCGGCCTGCTGCTGGCCGCCGCAGGGACTTTGCTGGCCCGTACGCTGCTGGAGCTGACGTCCTCGCCGGAGGATGTCATTGATCTGGCGGCGGTATATCTGAAGATCTATTTTTGCGGTATGCCCGCCAATATGCTCTATAACTTCGGGTCCGCGATTCTGCGGGCGCAGGGTGATACCCGGCGGCCCCTGTACTTTTTGACCCTGGCGGGCGTGGTCAACGTGGCGCTGAACCTCTTGTTTGTCATCGGCCTGCAAATGAGCGTGGCCGGGGTGGCGCTGGCCACCATTACCTCCCAATACATCTCCGCCGCGCTGGTGCTGTACTGCCTGGTCCGGGAGAAGGGGACACTGCATTTTGACGTGAAAAAACTGGGACTGGACAGAAGGACCGTCAAAAGGATCGTGCAGGTGGGGCTTCCAGCCGGATTTCAGGGACTGATGTTCTCCCTGTCCAACGTGGTAATTCAGTCCTCCATTAACTCCTTTGCCTCCACGGTGGTGGCCGGGTCCACTGCCGCCGGAAATATCGAGGGATTCGTATATGTGTCGATGAACGCATTTTATCAGAGCGCACTGACCTTTACCAGTCAGAACTACGGCGCGGGCGAGTGCAGGCGCGTGGACCGGGTCCTGCTGCTGTGCCTGCTGTATTCCAGCGTAACGGGGATGATTCTGGGCGGTCTGGCCGTATTTTTCGGCCATGAACTGGCGTCAATTTACGCGCCCGGCGATGAGGCGGTGATCGGCTGCGCGGTTGAGCGTCTGCGGTATGTAGGTCTTCCCTACTTCCTGTGCGGTGTCATGGAGGCTTTTGTGGGGGTGCTGAGAGGCATCGGGTATTCCGTGGTGCCAATGGTGGTGACGCTGGTGGGGGCCTGCGGCCTGCGTCTGGTCTGGGTCGCCACCGTGTTCCGGATGCATCCGTCTCCGGCAGTGCTCTATATTTCGTATCCCATCAGCTGGATCGTGACGGCTGCGATTCAAATGTCGTTCCTGCTGCTGGTCCGGAAACACGCCTACGCGAAGGTCACTGGAATCCATGGGATACAGCAGGAAAACCCCGCGCCGTAATCCGAAATTTCCGGCGGAAAAATTTGTGTATACATTTTCCGGAATCTGTGGTATACTAATTTTACTTATTTCTTGTTATTCATGGCAGAGGCATGTGACAGGCATGTTTCTGCCCCGCAGCCGCCGGCCCGGGCAGCCAGGCCCGGCAGGGGGACGGACTGCGTACCAAAGTGTTTTTTACAGGCAGCGGCGGGCGTGCCTGTGATAAATTTTGATGTGTGATGCCGTGCGCCGGTATCACCCGTTGACTGCTGTAGAGCGGGCGGCGGCTCCCGTTTTTTCAGGGACCCGCTTCCCGTCCGGCTTTCTGCGCTTTTCTTACACCATACTCAATATTATTAGAAAAGGAGTGCAAAAATTGGCAGAAAAAATGAAAATTATCCCTTTAGGCGGCCTGAACGAAATCGGGAAAAATATGACCGTTTATGAGTACGGCGGCGAGATGATTGTCGTGGACTGCGGCATGGGCTTCCCGGACAATGATATGTACGGCATTGATCTCGTAATCCCCGACGTGACCTATCTCGTGAAAAATCGCTCCCGCATCCGCGGCCTCTTTATTACACACGGCCATGAGGACCATATCGGCGCAGTTCCGTATATACTGCGCCAAGTCAATATGCCGGTCTACTGCACGCGCCTCACCGCCGGGCTGATTAAACTGAAACTGGAGGAGCACGGCCTGCTGAAACAGACAAAACTGGTAACAGTCGAGGCCGGGGAGATGATTCGCGTTGGGAAATTTTACGTGGAATTCATCCATGTGAACCACTCCATTGCAGATTCCGTAGCGTTCGCCATTCACACCAATATGGGTGTGATCGTCCACACCGGCGACTTCAAGATCGACTCCACCCCCATTGACGGCGAGGTCA
>CAMWSZ010000048.1 GCA_947177005.1 uncultured Clostridia bacterium
GCCGATGAGGCCGTAGATTTTACCGGGCAGCAGGTTCAGGGAGATATTTTGCAGCACATTTTTGCCGCTGTAGGTTTTGGTGATGTTTTCACAGCCAAGGCTCATAGCTTCATTTCTCCTATCATAGTCAGCAGTTCTTCCCGGCTGATGCCCAGGCTTTTGGCCTCGGCCAGCAGGGGGACGATATGGTTTTCCGTAAAAGCGGCGCGGCGTTTGGCAAGGATTTTTTCCCGTGCGCCGCCGGAGACGAACAGCCCGATGCCGCGCCGTTTGTACAGGATGCCCTCGTCCACCAGCAGGTTGACGCCCTTGGCGGCGGTGGCGGGATTGATGGTGTAGAGCTTCGCCAGCTCGTTGGTGCTGGGGACCTGCTCCTCCTCCAGAAGAATGCCCCGCAGGATGTCGGTTTCGATCATCTCGCTGATTTGCAGATAAATCGACTTCTGTTCTGTCAGACGTTCGTTCATTACTCCTCCTTCTTTACTTAAGTGGTTCATTACTTGTGTAACTAACTATAACACCAACAAGGCAGGCTGTCAAGAGTAAATTTTCCGGCCCGGCCCGATAAATATCTGGTGCCGCCCTTTGCCGCAAAACCTCTGTGCCGCAAAGGGACTGCCTGTATTTTCCCGGAAAAATCTGGGAAAACAGAAAAATCATCGTGACAACTCCCTGTTTTTGTGGTAAAATCTGAGTAACAGGGGGGAGGACTGCTGCCATGAACCAGAATTATCAGATTGACGAGATCCTGCAAATACTCTGCCCGCCCCGCACGGACGGACAGTCCCAACAAAATACCTGCGCGCTGACACAGTTTATGGACCAGATGCCCGGCGGCTTCCTGATCTATCACGCCGGACAGGACGATCAGATCATCTACGCCAACCGCGGCCTGCTGCGGATCTTTCAGTGCGAAACAGAGGAGGAGTTCCGGTCGTTCTGCGGCAACTCCTTCCGCCTCCTCATTCATCCCGACGACCGGGACCGGGTGGAAAAAAGTATCCGTGACCAGATCTGCCAGGGTGAAAACGGTATGGACTACGTGGAATACCGGACCGTCCGGCGGGACGGCGTTGTCCGTTGGATCGAGGACTACGGCCACTTCACCCGCAGCGACGCTTTGGGCGATATTTTTTATGTGTTCCTCAGCGACGCCACCGAAAAACGGGAGCTGCTGATGCAGGAAAAAAACCGTATCCTCCAAGAGGGCGTGGAGAAGGAGCTGAGACTCCAACGTCTGATTGAGGCGTATGACAAGGAGCGGAGTTTAATCAACGTGCGGTATCTGCGGCAGCTTGAGGTTATCGAGGGACTGAGCGTCAACTACGATACCATTTGCTATGTTGACCTGGAGCTGGACCAGATCCTGCCCTACCGCCTCAGCCCCCGTACCGCCCAGCTCCTGATAAAAGATGAGGCGACCCTCTATTCCGACTTTTATCCCCGTTATGTGGAGCTGTGGGTGCATCCGGAGGACCGGAACGCCGTCCTGAAAGCTACCGCGCCTGCGTATATCCGCGACCGCCTGCGTGACGCCCAGACCTTCTATTTCAATTTCCGCGTCCTCCTGGATAGTGAGCTGCGGTATCTCCAACTGCGCATTGTCAACGTGGGACGGCAGGAGGGAACCGTCTCGCAGGTGGTGCTGGGCTTCCGCAGCGTAGACGAGGAGATTCGCCGTCAGATGGAACAGCAGGCCCTGCTGTCCGAAACCCTCGCCCGTGCCAATCTCGCCATTAACAGCAAAAACGCCTTCCTCTCCAATATCTCCCACGATATGCGCACCCCCCTCCACGCTATTTTCGGCTTCACCTCCTTGGCTAAAATGAGCCTGCATGTGCCAGATGAGGCTATGGAGTATCTGGACCGGGTGGAAAAGGCCGGACAACAGCTGCTGGAGATGATCGAAAAGGTGCTGGAGGCGTCGGCACTGTCGGGCGACGAGTCGGAGAGTTTGAAGGAGGTGGAGTGCGACCTCCGGGAAACCGCCCAAAGGGTCTGCGATTTTCTCCAGCCCCAGGCGCTTGAAAAACATATCACATTCACGCTGGACTGCTCTGGCCTGTGCCACCAAGCCGTCTACGCCGACCAGGAAAAGCTGCGTCAGATGCTCCTCAATCTCGCCAACAACGCCATTACCTACACCGATCCCGGCGGCGCCGTCTCCCTCTCCGTCGTCGAGGGGGACGAGCTGGGCAGCGGCTATACCCCTTACCGCTTTATCGTGCAGGACAACGGCATCGGCATCAGTCCGGAGTTTTTGGAGATTATCTATGAGCCGTTCAACCGGGAGAAAAATTCCACCCTCAGCGGCGTTCACGGCATTGGACTGGGCCTCACCATTGTCAAGTGCATCGTGGACATGATGGGTGGTACGCTGGACGTGCAGAGTGCGCTCAACGCCGGAAGTACCTTTACCGTCTCTCTCAGCTTCCGCCGCCAGCCGCCGGAGGACACGATCCTGATGAACCGGCTCAAAGAGATTCAGGAGTGCAGCGCGATTAACCCGTCCAAAGATGCCCCCCGCCCCTGAAACGGGCCTTTTACCGATAGATTTCCGGTAAAGATTTACATATATTGCCCAAAAATAAATAGGAACTTTTGTGTAGAATGTCTTGTTGTTTTTTCCTACCTGCGATTGTATAATAAATTTATTCCTGCAAAGTATTTGCAGACTGTAAGGTATGTTTCGCTCACAGCGTCGTGTCTTTATCATGTGCGGCGGTATGACAGAAAAGTCCCTTAATGCAGAATTTTACAGGATAAAGGCGGATCAATATGGCAGTGCTGAAATCAATCAAAAATGTCCGGGGTCTCCCGGCCACTCTCCTGATTTGTGCCTGCCTGCCCGCAGCCGTCAGGGGATAAACTTGCGTATTCACCTAATACTTATCAATTTTTTATCCAACGCTGTTAAATATACCCGTGAGGGCGGAGGGATTGGGCTGGCCGTCCGGGAGCTGCCTCAGGTGGTTCCGAACGACAGCCGTATTTAGTTCACAGTCAAGAACAACGGGGAGGGCGGACCATTTCTACCCAAAACCGTCTTTATTCAGAAGGGGATGGCCGATTGCCATAACAGCTAACGCCTTCGTGGACGATGTGCGCGGCACCCTGGAGACCGGTATGGACGGGTCCATACCGCTCGTCCTGGATCAGCTGAAAAAACGATTCAGGAGGTCTTTGCCAATAAAGCTAAGCAACAAGAGGTACGAGAGGAGTAATACTATGCAACTGCTATCTGAACTGGACAGCCTGGGCGTCAATACCAAGGAGGGCCTCGCCCGCGTCATGGACGACGAGTCCTTGTATACAATGATGCTGGACATGTTTGTGGACACCGTGCAGTCGGCCCCCATCAGCCCCGGCGAGTTCGACGGCGGCAGCTTGGAGAAACTGATTGAAAAGGTTCATACACTGAAGGGCACCACGGGAAATCTGTCGCTGGAGCCGCTGTTCGTGCGCTACACCCGGTCGCTGGAGCTGCTGCGGGAGAAAAAGCCCGCAGAGGCAAAGACTGTGTTTGAGGAGTTGCTGCCGATTCAGGAAAAAATCGTGGAATGCATCCGGAAACACCAGTAACCCATTAAATGAGAAAATAAATTGTGAACGAATAGCCCAGAAAGCCTCCCGTCCCGCGGAAGCCTGTGGACGTTGCCGCACTTAGTTTGTTCACAAAATGTCCGCTTATGCTATGGCTTTCAGATTACAGCGGACTCGCAGAAGGGGGACAGTAATGGAACTGAAATCATTGGGCTTGGCCGACGATATCGGCACCATATTGATTGTGGATGACGATATGATTAACCGTACCATCCTGAAAAAAATCTTTTCTGACGCCTATGAGGTAGAGGAGCGGGTGAACGGACGGGAGGGGCTGGAGGCCCTGCTGAATCCTAACCACACCTACTGCGCCGTGCTGCTGGATATGATTATGCCGGAGATGACCGGGATCGAGGTGCTGCAAAGACTGAGCCCGCTGGGCATCCCAAAACAGCTCCCCATTTTCCTGATCACCGCAGAGACCAGCGACCAGCTGGTGCGGAAGGCGTATGACCTGGGCGTCATGGATGTCATCCGCAAGCCGGTGGTGTCGTTTCTGGTGCGGCGGCGGGTGGACTCCATTATTGAACTGTTTGAGGCCCGGAAAAGCCTGAACCGCGTGGTCAAGACCCAGCAGCTGGAGCTGCTGGAGCAGGCCAGCCAGATCATTCAGCTCAACCGGGGCATGATCGAAGCCCTCGCCACCGCCATTGAGTTCCGTAATGAGGAGTCCGGCGGACACGTGCAGCGCATCTCTAAAATCACCACCATTATCCTGGAAAACACCCCGTTCGGGGAGGGCTTGAGCGCGGAGGAGATCGACAACATCTCCCTTGCGTCCATTATGCACGACGTGGGAAAAATCACCATTCCGGACGCCGTGCTGACAAAGCCCGGCCGCTTCACCCCAGAGGAGTACGAGATCATGAAAACCCATACCAGCAAGGGCGTCATGATTCTGGAGAGCATCCCCCAGCTGCGCAACAGCGGCATCTACGACTATGCCTGCGACATCGCCCTCCACCACCACGAGCGTTGGGACGGCAAGGGCTATCCCGAAGGCTTGAAGGGGGATGAAATCTCGCCGTGGGCACAGGTGGTAGCGCTGGCGGATGTGTACGACGCGCTGAGCTGCAAACGGATCTACAAGAAATCCTACGCCCGGCAGACAGTGCTGGATATGATCTGCACTGGCCAGTGTGGGGTATTCAATCCGCGGCTGCTGGAGTGCTTTCTGCCTATTGAGGACCAGATTTTCGCCATCTACCAAACCCTGCCGGAGGCCCAGTCCGACTGACCTCCACTTGCCAGCAGTCCTTTCATCTCTGGCAGTAGTTCCTGCATATGCTGATATTTCCTTGCTATTATATTTTACCCCCTGATGTAGTACTTTTATTTTCCTACATCAGGGGGCTTTTGTCTATCTCCATTTTTACTGGGGCTGTTCAGAGGCCCAGAGGGTTTTCACATATCGCTGAGGCAATCTTTGTTTTTGACGAAATACTCCACGCCTGAATATATAGTAGTCACAACGATCACGGCCGAACAGAGAGTATTGACCATTTCCGGGACCGGCAGGAGCATCAAAACCACACAGACCATAGTGGCGGCGGTTTTCACCTTTCCGGACCACCCCGCTGCAATCACACGGCCCTTGTCGCTGGCGACCATCCGCAGGCCGCTTACCGCAAATTCCCGCACGAGCACGATGAGCAGCGCCCAGCCGGGCATCTGTCCCTGCTCCACAAACCACAGCATTGCCGCTGTGACCAGCATTTTATCCGCCAGCGGATCGGCAAATTTACCGAAATCCGTAATGAGATTGTACTTTCTTGCGATTTTACCGTCCAGCATGTCGGTGAGGCTGGCAGCAATGAAAATCGCTAACGCCACATAGGACGCATACGGGACATCCAGATACAGCACCAGCAGAAACGGAATAATTAGAAGAATCCGCAGCAGGGTCAGTTTATTGGGCAGATTCATGCCTGTACCTCCTCCAGCTCACCCGTCAGTTCGCCGTCCATTGCGCCGGTGATGCGCACCGTCACAAAACGGCCTGCGGGGATGTCAGTTTCACTGGAAAAATAGATTTTTCCGTCGATATCGGGGCTTTCGGCGTAGCTTCGGCCCACATAGCACATAGACTGGCCGTCGAAGCCCTCGCAGAGCACCTCCAGCGTTTCACCCTGCATCTCCCCGTTCCACTCGTCCATGATGCGGGACTGGATATCCACAACCAGTTCCGCCCGCCGGACCGCCTCCTCCGTGTCCACACGCTCCATAGCGGCGGCAGGAGTACCGTCCTCCGGGGAGAAGGGAAACACCCCCGCCCGGGGCATCCGCTGGTCCCACAGGAACTGGCACAATTCCTCAAAGGCTTCCTCGTCCTCTCCCGGGAGGCCGGTAATGATGCTGGTCCGCAGAACCAGACCGGGAATCCGTTCCCGCAGTTTGTCCAGCAGGCTTTCAATGTACGCTTTATCGCCGCGGCGGTTCATACGCCGCAGAATGGCGTCGTTGCAGTGCTGGAGGGGGATGTCGAGATACTTCAGGATTTTGGGTTCCCGGGCGATAACGTCAATTAAATGGCCGTCCATTTGATCCGGGTACAGATAGTGCAGGCGAATCCAGTGGAAATCCAGCCTGCACAGCTCCTCCAGCAAATCCGCCAGATGATGCTGTCCGTCCCAGTCGGTGCCGTAGCGGGTGATGTCCTGCGCCACAACGATCAGCTCCTGTACACCGCACTCCGCCAGCTTTTTCGCCTCTGCCAGCACCTTCGCCATGGGGCGGCTGCGGTAACGGCCCCGCAGCTTGGGAATGATGCAGAACGCACACCAGTTGTCGCACCCCTCCGCGATGCGCAGGTAGGCGTAGTACGCGGGTGTGGTAAGCACGCGGTCCAGTTCGTCTACGGGGGCGTTGATATCCGCGAAATCCGCGACGGTTTCGCCGCGCATGACCGCCTCCACCGCACCAACGATATCCTTATAGCTCCCCGTACCCAGGATGCCGTCCACCTCCGGCAGCTCGTCCCGCACCTCCCCCTGATACCGCTGGGTCATACAGCCTGTGACCAGGATTTTTTTGATGCCGCCGCTTTTTTTCAGCGCGGCCATTTTCAGGATATTCTCGATAGCCTCCTCATTGGCGCTGGTCAGGAAACCGCAGGTGTTGACCACAACCACATCCGCCCCCTCCGGGACATCCTGCAAGGTATACCCCGCGTCCCGGCAGAGGGACATCATCTGCTCGCAGTTGACCACATTTTTTGCACAGCCCAAAGAGATAAAATGAATCGCAAACGCCATTATTCGTCCTCCAAAATCTCCGTATACCGCCGGAGCGCGGCCTTGACATCGTTCCAGCTGAAACCGCGCCGCAGCAGGCTGTCGCTGACCCGTTTCAGCTCCCTGCGCCCGGACAGATCGCCCCGGCATTTTTTCCGGATCAGTTCGTCCAGAATTTCCTCCGGGTCCGGCAGCTCCTCCAGCGCCGCGTCCCACAGCTCACGGTCCACACCCCGGCGGCGCAGCTCCTCCCGGACGCGGGCCGGACCGTAGCCCTTGCCGCCGTAGTGCCGCACGACAGATGCGGCATAATTGGCGTCGTCCAACGCGCCGATTTCCTCCAGCCATCCGGCGGCGGCCTGAGCATCCTCTTCCTCCGCACCCTTCCTGACCAGCCGCTGCGTCAGCTCCTGTTTCGACAGCGCCCGGCTGCCGATGATATTCGCCGCGTCAGTCCTGGTCTGGGACGCTCTCGCGGAACGCTCCAGCCGTTCGATTTCCTCTTCCGGCAGTTCACCGTTCTCCCGCAGGGAAAACCGCAGCAGTTCCTCCTCCGTAACACGCAGAAGACGGGCGTCTTCCAGCTTTACCAGAAAACGTCCCTTCTTCCGCTGCGACGGCTTTATTTCTATGATCCGCATTACTGTCAGTCTTCCTCGTCCTCAATGGGGAGGGGATCACTGTCCGTCAGCGCAACAGCCCGGCTGTTTTTCGGTTTTGCGGCGGCGGAATCGTCCTCGTCATCCACCATGTCGTCGTAGTCCTCAGCGGACACGTCCACAGCCCGGCCGGCCGCTTTTGCCGCGATCTGCGACTGACTGCTCATCAGCTTGAAGAAATCCCGGCGTATGGCGGCTTCCAACGCATCGGCGGCCTCGGGATTGTCCTTGAGATACTGCTTGGCGGCGTCGCGGCCCTGCCCCAGACGGACGTCGCCCATGGAGAACCAGGAGCCGGATTTCTGCACCAGGTCCAGCTTCACGCCCAGATCAATGAGTTCGCCCAGCAGGCTGATGCCCTCGCCGTACATGATGTCGAATTCCGCCTCGCGGAACGGGGGCGCCATTTTATTTTTGACCACCTTTGCCTTGGTGCGGTTGCCGATCATCTCGCCGCTGGCTTTCAGCGTCTCCGAACGCCGGACGTCGATTCGCACAGAGGCATAAAATTTCAGGGCCCGGCCGCCGGTGGTGACCTCGGGATTGCCGTACATCACCCCTACCTTTTCACGGAGCTGGTTGATAAAAACGACGATACACTTGGTCTTATTAATGGCGCCGGCCAGCTTCCGCAGGGCCTGACTCATCAGACGGGCGTGGAGGCCCACATAGCTGTCGCCCATTTCGCCCTCGATCTCCGCCCGGGGCACCAGCGCGGCCACGGAGTCCACAACCACCACATCCAGCGCGCCGGAACGGACCAGCGCCTCTGTAATTTCCAGACCCTGCTCGCCGGTATCCGGCTGGGAAATGAGCAGGTCGTCGATCTGGACGCCCAGAGCGCGGGCATAGGTGGGGTCCAGAGCGTGCTCGGCGTCCACAAACGCCACCTCGCCGCCCTGCTTCTGGGCCTGTGCGATGACGTGGAGGGCGAGGGTGGTTTTACCGGAGGATTCCGGACCGTAGATCTCGATAATGCGGCCCCGGGGCAGGCCGCCGATTCCCAGCGCCAGATCCAGAGACAGAGAACCGGTTGAGATAGCCTCCACGTTCATCTGACCGATGTTGTCGCCCAGACGCATAATTGCGCCCTTGCCGTAGATCTTTTCGATATTTTTCATCGCGTTCTGTATCGCCGTTTTTTTATCGGTGGCAATCACAGCGGTTTTTGTCAGTTTCTTATCCTTGTCAGCCATAATAGTACCCCTTTCCAACATTCATGTACATTCATTTTTTCTTGCAACAAGTGCTGCCCTATTGTTTCCGGCCGCTTTTGCCGTTTTCGCTCAGCAGAAGAAGAATGACAGTCATCAACACCACAAGCAGGTCGGCCATGCCAATTCGCCGGAACAGCAGCCATGTCGCGCCCAGCTCTGCCAGAATGATTCCAGCGTACAGCAGCCGCGGAGTCTGCTCTTTGACGCGCCGCACCAGATACCCCAATACCGGAGAGAGCAGCGCGAGCACGCTCCAGCCGGTCAGAAACGCTGTTGACCAACCGGTTTTCAACAGCTCTGCCGCTGTGTAGTACGCCGCCAGCATCCCGCCCAGAAACAGCAGCGCGTGCAGTCCCGCGCGGACCTCGTTCCGGCTGTACAGAGCCAGCAGCGAGGCCAGCAGAATCCACAGCGCGATTCCGGACGTCATTTCCGCCAGGAAGGGGCTGTGCAGGTCCGCCCACTTTGACACTGCTCCCAAAGCGCACCCAAGCAGTAAAACCAGCAGGGAGTTGCGGACAGAGACCATAACGCCCGGTTTACCCCGATAGATCTTTCTTTTTCTGCGATATGTTCTTCGAGCCATTGCTTCACCTCTTGTTTACAAATACATCATAGCACAAACGGTGTCCGAAAATCCGGACACCAAACGGAATTTTCCTTGGTTCCATAGACCACGCGGGGGATATTCCGGCTGTCGGGGACGCAGCGCAGCTCCCCGAACCCCTCCGACCGCATGATCTGCGTCACGATATCTGCCTGTCCGATCCCCACCTCATAATAAAGCCGTCCGTTTTCGTCCAGTGCGTCCCGCCAGAGACGGGAGACGGCACGGTAGAAGTCTAGACCATCCGCCCCGCCGCACAGGGCGAGCTGCGGCTCAAAATCCCGCACGGAACGGTCCAGGCGTTCCAGGTCCGGCTTTGGGATATAGGGCGGGTTGCAGAGGATACACTGGAACTCCCCTGCTGAAACCGGCTTCGGCGGTTTCAGCAGAGCGTCCATCCGCCTCACGGAGACCCGTTCCGACAGACCGCAGCGCTGGATATTCCGGCGGCAGATCTGTATTGCCTTCTCCGACAGCTCTCCCAGCAGCACCTGACAGTCCGGCACATTGGCGGCGACGGCCAGGCCGACGCATCCGCTCCCCGCGCACAGGTCCAGCACCCGGCAGGGTCCCAGGGTCCGCAGGTACTGAATGGCCTCCTCCGCCAAAATCTCCGTATCTGTGCGGGGAATCAGCACATCTCTGCTGACATGCAGCGTCAGGCCGTAAAAATCCCACTCGCCAATCAAATAGGGAACCGGTTCGCCGTCCAGATGACGGCCGGCATAGGTACGGATCTGCTGTTGAGTTTCCGCCGGAACAGGTTCCCGGGCGTCCCGAAAAAATTCCTGCTGTGTTTTCCGGCTCACGCAGCAGACCAGCTCCCGCGCTTCCAGAGCGGCCCCCGGATATCCGGCCTCCTGAAATTTCTGCCGGATTTCAAGATATAGATCATTGTAAGTGATTTTCATCAGCTCCAGGCGTCCTTTCCCTTTTCCTCCGGGATTACACGCTTCAGGGCTTCGATTGCGACTTCAATCATAGAATCGTCCGGTTCATACGTGGTAAAATTCTGCATCCACAGACCGGGCGCAGCCAGAAAATTTGTGACCGGATTGTCATGGCCGCCCACGTAGCGGTTGAATTCGTAGGTGATGCCCACCACCAGCGGCAGCAATAACAGCTGTACCAGCATCCGCAGAAACACGTTGTGTACCGGATACAGGGAAAAGACAACAGTGTTGACAATGATAGCCACCACAATGACCACCAGCATGAAGCTGGTTCCGCACCGGGGATGGTGGCGCGGCTGTGGCCGCACGTTGGCAGTGGTCAGCTCCAGACCCTTCTCATAACAGAAAATGGTTTTGTGTTCCGCGCCGTGGTAGGAAAAGACGCGCTTCATGTCCTTCATACGGGAGACCATAATCATGTAGGTCATAAAAACAGCGATGCGCAGAACCGCGTCCGTCAGATTCCGGATGAGCACGCTGTCCGTGGCCAGCTCCACGAAGCCGGAGAGAAACGTGGGCAGCAGCATGAACAGTCCGACGGAAAAACAGACCGCCATTACCACCGCAATGGCGATAACCAGCTTTTCCATTTTTTCATTGCCCAGCTTTTTGTCCAGCCACTGCTCGAATTTGGACGGTTCCGCTGCCGCACCGGTTTCCTCCGGATAGTAGTCGGCGGAGAACATCAGGGCTTTGACGCCCCGGTACATGCTGTCGAGAAACGTGACGCCGCCGCGGATGAGGGGCAGTCCCAGAACAGGGTATTTGTCTTTGATGAGCTTCAGGTCCTCCTCCTGAACGACCAATCCCTCCGGGCTGCGGACCACTACCGCCTGTTTCAGCGGACCGCGCATCAAAATGCCCTCAATCAGCGCC
>CAMWSZ010000049.1 GCA_947177005.1 uncultured Clostridia bacterium
CTTTACCAGCGGCCATTCAAGCGTAAATTCACTCCATTTCCAGCAGAACAGTGGATACCTTTTCATCATATAAACGAATCCTGCCGCACAGGATGCTGCCTGAGCAATATCAGTAGCAATCGCAGCGCCCGCAACGCCCATATCCAGATTGTAGACAAGGATGAAGTCCAGCACAACATTGATGATGCTGGCAATCAGAAGAAAATAAAGTGTTGCCTTGCTGTCTCCTATTCCGCGCAGGATTGCGGCAACAATGTTATACCCAAACTGAAATACCAGACCACACGCATAGATTTTGAAGTAACAATCCGCCATAGAAATGAGACTGTCTGGCGTTGCGAGGATATGCTGTAAAGCAAAGCGGCTGATGAGGATGCCAACCGCCGTCGCCGCAATTCCCATACCGGTCATGAGTATCAGTGAGGAAGATGCCTGCCTGCGCATTTCCTGTTCTTTCCCTGCACCAAAAAGCTGTGCAATCAGTACGCAGGCCCCTACCGAAAAACCGTTCGCCAGAGCCAGAAACGCCATTGTAAGAACCCCGCAGGCCCCTACCGCCGCTAACTGCGCTTCTCCAGCGAAATTTCCTACAATGATCGTATCCACGGTATTATAGAGCTGCTGGAGCAGCATCCCGATAAATACCGGGAACATAAAAGCCAGAATACCTTTCCAGGGTGTTCCTGTTGTCAATGTTTTGTTCATGTTAAAGAGAAGCTCCCAACTGGTATGCGGCATCTGTTTTTCCTTTTCCCAAAACCTCGCCGCGATTCTTCCATCTGAGGTTCCGCTCAAAGGTACGATACCATGTGACCGCCTGCGAATAGTCGGAGCCGTCCGCAGTCATCAGCAGTACGCTCTCCCGCACAAACTTCGCATAACCGAGACATTCCAACTCTGCATAGAGCCGGTCAGCTGCTGTCTTCAACGGACCAGTGATCGTCCAAAAATAGACAGGCGAGGCAAATACCACTACATCACAGTTCGCAAACGCAGAATATATTTGCTCCATGCCGTCTTTTTGTACGCAAGGACTTTGGGCGTTATGACCGCCATGCAAACAGCCTTTACAGCTATGGATGTCCATGTCATCCAAATAGAACTCCTGAATATGGTGTCCCGCATGGTTTGCTCCCTCAGAAAATGCTTGTATCAGTTTTGCCGTACTGCCGTTTTTACGCGCAGCACCGTTTAAGATCAGAATGCTTTTAGACAAGTGTTTCAACCACCCTTCAAAATAGATTTACCACCAGCCAAAGAGACTGCGGCCCACTTCCAAATTTTCAATAGCTGTCATTTCTTCCGGCGAAAGTTCAAAATCCAGGACAGCAAGATTTTCTTTCATATGGTCAATATTGGTCGATTTGGGAATCACCACAATTCCCAGCTGCAACAGGAACCGCAGGGCAATCTGCGAGACGCTTTTTCCATTCGCTCTGGCAATTTCCATCAAGACCGGGTTGCGGAAAATATTGTTTTGTCCGCAGGCCAGCGGCGACCAGCTCTCTGGTACAGTGCCGATTTGACGTTCCAGTTCACGGAGCTTTCTTTGCTGGCGGAACACATGAGTTTCCACCTGGTTGACAGCGGGAATGATTCTGCTGTGATTGATTAAATCCAAGTACCGCTCCGAAAGAAAATTAGAAACGCCGATTGCACGCAGCTTTCCTTCTCTTTTGGCAGTTTCCATTGCACGGTAGATCTCATATACATCGCCGGTAGGTTCGTGAATCAAAAGCAAATCAATATAGTCTGAATCCAGCTTTTTTAACGACCCGTCAATCGAGTGCAACGTATCTCGATATCCACGGCAGGCCCACAGCTTCGTTGTGATAAAAATCTCGTCCCTTGCGATACCCGACTTCCGGCAGGCAAGTCCGACCTCACGTTCATTGCCATAACACTGCGCTGTATCGATCAAGCGGTAGCCAACGCTGAGTGCCTCGGAAACGCACCGTTCTGTAATGCTCGCAGGCGTTTGGTATGTGCCATATCCGATTACCGGCATCTGAACGCCATTATTTAGTGTTACCGTTTTCGTTCTATCCACATCCTTTCATCTGGTGTGGTCATTATACCGCCGCAGCGCTTGACATGGAACTGACGAAAATGTTAAAATGGTTTTAATCAAAAATTAAAGCAAGGTGAATGTATGTATCATCCGCAGATTGAAACCATGATTCGAGTAGCCGATGCCGGCAGTTTCTCAAAAGCTGCTGACCAGATGTATATTACGCCGGTTTCCGTTATGAATCAAATGAACGCATTGGAGAGACGAATTGGTGTGACCATATTTGAGCGCACAAATCAAGGTGTTGTGCTGACAGATGCGGGCCGTGCGCTCTATCAGGACGCAAAACAAATCATCGCAGCATCGAACACAGCCATCGAACGGGCCAGACAGGTCGCAGGCATTGACACAGCGGTTATTCGCGTTGGAACCTCTATTTTACGCCCTTGCAGGCCGCTCATGGAACTGTGGACGAAAGCGGACGATGGAACGCTGCCCTTTCAGTTCAAAATCATTACATTTGGAGATGATCCGGCGAGTATGTCTGCCATGCTGAAATCATTAGGGAGCAGTATTGACTGCTTTGTTGGTCCCTGTGATTCTGCTGCATGGGCCAAAAGCTACAGCATTTATCCGCTTAGAAAGTGTAAGAGCTGCATTGCTGTTTCACGAAAACACCGTCTGGCCAATCGGGATATTCTATACTGGTCCGATTTGGAGGGAGAAACGCTTATGCTTGTAAAACAGGGAGAATCTCCGGTACTGGACCGTATGAGGGCGGAAATAGAAAGCAAGCATCCAACGGTCCGCATCATGGATATCCCTAACTTTTATGACATGGATGTCTTCAACGAATGTGAAAGAAATGGTTATCTGATGGAGGTTCCTGAGACATGGGCAGATATCCACCCGTCGATAGCAACCATTCCCGTTGCATGGGAATACAAGCTGCCTTTCGGCCTTGTCTCCGCCAGAAAACCGTCCAGGTCCTTTTCTGAGTTTGTCCATATCATTGATAAAGTATTGACCGAGTAACGTTCTCTACTTACGCACACGAGAACGAATTGCTTTTGCAATGGTATCAACGAACACACTTACATGATCTGTTGGATTTTTTGCATATACAATGCCATAGGGAAGTTCATATTCCCATTTTACTGGTATTGTGATCAGAGAAGGATGCAGGTTGGACCATATATCCAGTGTCTCCATTAGATACCCCAGCCGTTCGCAAAGATTAAAGGCAGATAGATCATAGTACCCATCAAAATCAACAATATGGATGGCAGTATGGTTCTGAAGAATATCATCGCGCATTTCATCCAGCACATAAGAATCTCCGCGTCTCACTAACAATAAAGAGTTATTTTCCAAGTCCTCCCATCTGAGGACTTCTTTTTTTGCCAGCGGATGCTTTTTAGAAAGCGCTACCGCGCATTTGCAAGTCCCGAAAGGTAAAAAATTATAGTTGGACAGCAGCTTTGTCGAACCGCAGGGGGTAACAACACAGTCAATCGTATCTCCAAGATGAGCGAGGATGATATTCAAACTGTCAGCACCATCACTAAACGGCACCATACTGAATTGATACTCTTGATTGCCGCCGCTTACGTTTTCCCACAAATCAATCAGACTGCTGCATGGCCGCATAATTGAGGTCCCGATTCGGATCGTTTTTGATATGGCTCCTCCAAGCTGTCTGGCTTCATAAATAGCATTTTCAGATAACCGCAGCATTTTTTCGGCGCTTTTATAAAGCGCCTGTCCTGCCGCTGACAAAAAGACACCCTGATGTGTCCGCTCAAAAAGCGGTACGCCGATATGCGCTTCTAAAGCATTGATCTGGTTCATAACGGATACTTTGGATATGTATAGCTGTTCGGATGCTGCGGAAAAACTGCCGCAGCCGGCAACCTTGATGAAAGTTTTGATAGATGGATTTAACAATGTGTACACCTCCGGCGTTAATCTGTGCTTAACGCCATGTTAACATATTTGTCCTTCTAAGGCAAGTGTTTTTCCCCTATAATAAAGCCATCAAATCAACAGGAGGAATTATCCATGAAAAAAACAATTATTGTTGTCGGGGCCGGTAAAGGACTTGGAAACGGCGTTGCCGAAAAGTTCGGCAGCAACGACTTCCGCGTGGTTTTGATGGCTCGGAACGAGGAGCATCTGCGTACATATGCCGCAGATTTCGCCGCTAAAGGCATTGAGGTCTATACGCAGGCGGCGGATGCAGCCAACTTCGATACCTTCGCTGCGGCGTTCCGGCAG
Source organism: uncultured Clostridia bacterium (assembly GCA_947177005.1). Lineage (GTDB taxonomy): Bacteria > Bacillota > Clostridia > Oscillospirales > Oscillospiraceae > Pelethomonas. Next base: position 4,289 of record CAMWSZ010000049.1, read on the forward strand.
GTGGTGGCAGATTACGGCACACCGGACGTACTGTTCTATAATGTCGGAATCACCACGGCAGACGAAAAGGACAAGATTACCGCACAAACGCTGGTTGAGCGTTATGCTGTGGATGTTGCCGGGGCGTACAACTGCATTAGGCTCGTTGACACAAAAGAGTTTGCAGAAAAAGAGGGCGCTATTCTTATAACAGGCGGCGGACTTGCACTTCAGCCCTATGCGGATTACCTCCCGCTGTCTATGGATAAAGCGGCTCTGCGGGCAATGGTCCAGGCTCTGGTTCCGGTTCTGAAAGAGAAGGGGATTTATATCGGAACGGTGCAGGTGACGGCTACCATCGGCTCGAATGAACACTTTGCGCCGAAGACGATTGCCGAAGAATTTTGGAAGCTGTACACAAAGCGGGAGACATCGGAAATCGTATACTGATCGATTTTCCCAAAGGCTGGCACTTCATCTGAGGAAAAGATAAGATACAAGATACAGGGAGGAAGAAATCATGGCAAAGAAAAAGCTGGACTACACAAAGGTAGCCCAAAACATTATTGCCAATATCGGCGGTAAAGAAAATGTAAACAGTGTCCGGCACTGCATCACTCGTGTACGCTTCAAGCTGAAGGACGAAAGCAAGGCAGACGATAACATCGTCAAGAACCTGGAAGGTGTTATTTCCGTGGTCCACGGCGGCGGCGAATATATGGTTGTGCTCGGTGATGCTGTCATTGACGTATATGACGCGGTATGTGAGCAGTTGGGTAACATGGCCGGTACAGACAGCGGCAGCGAGACAAAAGAGAAGGTCAACCCGGTTATGCGGCTGCTGAACATTGTTGTTGGTGCAGTTGGCCCTTGCCTGAACTTCATTTGTGCAGGCGGTATTATAAAGGGACTGCTCACGATCTTGGAAATGACTGGTCTGGTGCAGGCTGGCAGCGGTGCGGATGCGCTCATCAATGCGGCAGGCGATGCAATCTTCTTTTTCCTGCCGATCTTCCTCGGAATGAATCTCGCCAAAACACTGATGTTGACAAACACCATGATGTATAGCTTTTCCGGCTTGGGTGTGTTTGCGATTCTTGGCTTGATTAACCCCGAAAACCCCAATGTTCTGACTCCCATTCTGTGTGCAGTAGTCCCGTTTGTGTTTTCTTTTGTGGTCGCTTTTGTTTTATACAAGGATGAAGCAGCTCCTGTTCCTGCCAGCAGTTCTTCTTCTGTGAGCGAAAACGCTCCTGTATTGACCGGCCCGCTGGAGATTGCAGCCCCTATTCTCGGCAAGGTGCTTCCCATTACCAGCGTTCCTGATGAAACCTTCTCCACCGGCGTACTGGGGAATGGTCTTGCCATTGAACCCTCTGAGGGCAAAGTGTACTCTCCGTTCGACGGTGTATGCGAAAACCTCGCCGATACGCTTCATGCCGTTGGCCTGATGTCGGATACTGGTGTCAGTCTGCTGATTCATGTTGGTCTGGAAACCGTTGGCCTGGAAGGAAAACCCTTTAAGGCCCATATCAAGACCGGTGATCGCGTCAAAAAAGGCCAGCTTCTTCTGGAGTTCAACATGGATGAGATCAGAGCTGCCGGATGCCCGACAATCACTTCTGTGTTGGTTACGAATGAGGATGAAGTCGGAGATGCAAAATTAGTAAAAGACCAAATTGTAATAGGAGGATAAGACCATGAGGTTCCCGGAAGGATTTCTTTGGGGCGGCGCAACCGCTGCCAACCAGTTTGAGGGTGCGTGGGATGTGGACGGCAAAGGGCCGTCCGTCCCGGATATGATGACCAGCGGCAGTCATACTGCGCCACGCCGTGTGACGGAACAGCTGGAGGAAGATGCGCTGTATCCGTCCCATGAAGCAATCGACTTTTATCATCACTATGAGGAAGATATTGCGCTTTTTGCGGAGATGGGCTTCAAATGCTTCCGTATGTCTATCAACTGGACGCGAATTTTCCCGACCGGCATGGAAGATAAGCCGAACGAAAAAGGACTTGCGTTTTATGACCGCGTATTCGACTGCTGCCGGAAACACGGCATCGAACCACTGGTGACGATCTCTCACTATGAACTGCCTTATGCACTGGTGCAGAAATACAACGGCTGGGTAGGACGTGAGGTGATCGGCTGCTTTGAAAAATACTGCAAGGTTATTTTTGAGCGGTATAAGGACAAAGTAAAGCTGTGGCTGACGTTCAATGAGATCAACTGTGGAACGTTTGCCACCGGCACCGTCCTGGAAACCAGCAACATCAAGGGATACACTGGCCCCTTTACGGTGGAGAACGATAATCCGCAGGAGCGTTTTCAGGCGCTGCACCATCAGCTTGTAGCCAGCGCACGGGCAGTTCAGTACGCACATGAACACTATCCTGATTTCAAAATGGGCAATATGATTTGCTTCCTTACCGCTTATCCGTACACCTGCGCCCCGGATGATGTGGTCAGGACACAGAAGCATATGCAGATGATTAACTGGTTTTGCTCTGATGTGCAGGTGCGCGGCGCGTATCCCCGCTACTCCAAGCGTTATTTCACAGAGAACAACATCCATATCCAAATGGAAGACGGCGATCTGGAGGACCTCAAGGCAGGCACCGTGGATTTCTATACCTTCAGCTATTATATGTCTAACTGCGTTTCTACTGATCCCACGATTGAACATTCCAATGGGAATATGCTGGTTGGGGCAAAGAATCCCTATTTGAAATCCTCTGATTGGGGCTGGCAGATCGACCCGAAAGGACTGCGTTATACATTGAACGAGATCTACGACCGCTATCAGATTCCGCTGATGGTTGTGGAGAACGGCATCGGCGCTTATGACGAAAAGGATGCGGACGGGAAGATACATGACAGCTACCGTATTGACTATCTGCGGCAGCATATTGAGCAGATGGGCGAGGCTGTCGAGGATGGTGTGGAGCTGATGGGTTATACCCCGTGGGGCTGTATTGATCTTGTTTCCGCTTCCACCGGAGAAATGGCCAAGCGGTATGGCATGATTTACGTCAATAAATTTGATGATGGTACTGGTGATCTGAGCCGTGAGAAAAAGGATTCTTTTTTCTGGTATCAGAAAGTGATTTCTACCAATGGCGAAGATTTAAGCTGACCAACAATAATTTTGAACAAATAGCGATTTAGCCGCAACTCCCTCCAGCGTTTTGTTGGGGGGAGCTTGTGTACAGAAGGATGCCATGCAGATGTTGATGCCGGAACTGCTGGTTGCCTAGGCGGTAGCACTGGTAACACCGCTGTACTACTTCGGTTTTTCCGCAGAGCTCAAGCAGATGATCGATTGTTTCGTTACTGCGGTTGATGCAGGTTTAGAGAAAGTGGGGGGATGTTATGAACCAGCGTGTCAATACGATTGCCCATATATTGAATGATTCCAGAAGTGGAACCAGTATTTCAAAATTAGCGGAACAGTTCCAGGTTTCTCAACGAACAATTCGCAATGACCTAAAGGAACTTAACACATTGCTTCAGCAAAATAACCAGTCTAAGCTGTCTATTGGCCGGGATGGGCAGGTCATTCCTCCAGAAGACTTTGAGCAAATTATTCCCTATATATCGGCTGGTGGCTTCTATGACTATAAACTTTCTCCAGAAGAACGGATTCAAGCTGCTGCCGCTATGTTGGTCAGCGCGTCTGGGTATGTCACGCTTGCAGAGATTGCAGAAAATCTTTTTGTCAGCCGTGCCACGGTCATCAACGATCTGGAAGGTATCAAGAGGTTTATCGGAAAAGGTGGACTGGCGTTGCTCTCTCGTGCAAATAAAGGTCTTTATGTTACTGGAAAAGAGAGCGATAAACGTTCCTTTCTTCTGCGGCTGATTCGGGATAAGATGGAGAAGGGACAAAGCGTTGTGGGCCAGCATATCAGTGTGCAGGCCGGAGATCCAGTGGTAATCCAAAAAATTATCAGCGAACAGGAGCATGTGCATGAGCAGTTCCTGACAGATTCCTCTTTCCAGGATATCCGTCTTTATCTCGGCATTATGATAAACCGGAATCAGCAGGGGGAACTTCTGGAGCCACAGTCTAAAACGGACGGTGAAAAGTATCCGATGGCTCAGGATATACTCCGGTATATCTCGCAGTATTGCGGTGTGACAACCACGGAGAATGATATCTATCTGTTGTGCGATATACTGAACCATGCAAGGTATATTCGACAGAGTTCATTTGAGAAAGATGCCGTCAAAATACAGATGATTACACGGCAGTTTATTGACTGTATCTCGGATGAACTGGAACTTGATCTGAACAATGACTATGATTTTTTTGAGAATTTGTCCAACCATCTGGAGTCGATATTTTCTGCGTCTGTTATCCCTTATCCAGATCAAGCTGTGATGGACGAGGTGCTGGAGGAAAACCGGACAATCGTAGAAGTCATCCGCCGGAAGATTCCGGTTATCTCCACCCATATCAACCGGGAAATGACAGAAATGGAGATTATATATATCGCCATCCATGTCTGCGCCGCCATAGAGCGGAAAAAGAATAAAGAGATCGCATTTCATGTGATTCTTGCCTGCCATGCGGGAATTGGCACATCACAGCTTTTGGTAGAGAAACTGAAAAAGCATTTCCATTTCCAGATTGTGGATGTCATTTCTTCCCATGAGGCGCAGAACATATCAGAGGACAACGCGGATTTTATCATTTCCACTGTGCCTCTGCGAAATTGCCGTCTGGACTATGTGATTGTCTCGCCAACATTTAATGACAGCGATTATGTGCGGGTAGGCAGCAAAATCGACGCCCTCCGCAACAGCCGTCATCTGCCTTCCCGCATAAACGAACAGACGATCAGCGCAAAAGGGGTCATTGAGCGGATTCGGCCTGTTATCTATCGGGAGGTCCCGAACCAGGCAGCGGCGCTGATGAAGTTGCTTCGGCGGGAAATCCGTGATTATTTTAACCAATCTGCCGGAGCAGATGCGGAGATATTCTCCCCATATCTCCACCATCTGTTGTCTCCTGATTTTATTGAGTTGGACGTAGCGTGCAGCGATTGGCGGGACGCAGTGCGCCGGTCAGGAGAAAAGCTTGTGGAGAGGGGGTATATTGAAACCCGCTATATTGACGCAATGATTAGCAACATAGAAGAAAACGGCCCTTATATTGTACTTTCTAAAGGATTTGCGGTTCCTCATGAGGGATTGGAGGCGGGGAGCATCCGGGTGGGTATGTATATGATTCGTTTGAAAACGCCGGTTTCATTCGGCGCGGAGGAGCTGGACCCGGTAGAGTTTGTCTGCTGTCTGAGCGCGGTGGACCATAAAACCCATCTGAAAGCCTTTTTCAATCTGGTAAATATGCTCCATAACGAAGAATTTAAGGAGATGCTGCACTGCTGCCAGACGCCGGAGGAAGCAGCAGTGATTATTGAGAAATACGAATACGGAACACTAGGATAATCTGCGCAGTGAAATGGTTGAAATCATTTCCATGACATGGAAATGATTTCAACCATTCTAATTTTTTGCATAAAAACGGAAAAACCTTTGACTGTTTTTCTGTCGATTCCTGTGCTATCCTTAATTTGCGTAAGAGATACGGCTGGCCAGCAAGTATCAAAACCATGAGAAGCGCGAGGAGAATCATTTATGATCTGGGAAACATTAAAACCGGCGCTGATATTTCCCGGTGCGGAAGCCGCTAGCTATGAGGAGGTCTTTCAGCAGGTAGGCGGCGCTCTAACCAAGGCGGGATATACAAAAGAGACATATGTTGAGGCCCTGATCGAGCGGGAACGGGAATACCCTACGGGCCTGGATGTAGAAGGCTGGGGGGTGGCCATCCCCCATACACCGGTGGAGCATGTGAACAGCGAAACTGTGATCGCTATCGCCATATTCAAGGATCCGGTAGAATTTGTTCAGATGGGGACCGATGATGAGACGGTAGGTGTGCGGATTGTTTTCATGCTGGCGATTGCCGGGAAACCCGGTGAGCATGGGGCGCATCTGGATGAATTGCAGCGTATCATCGCTATTATTCAGGATACGGCGCTGCTCCAAAATCTGCTGAACGCGCAGAGCGCGGATGAAATCATCAAACTGATTGAGGAAAAGGAGAAAACATTATGAAAAAGAAAGTTATCGTAGCCTGTGGCGGCGCTGTCGCCACCTCCACCATCGCGGCCAACAAGGTCGTCGAGCTGTGCAAGAAAAACGGTATCGACGTTGAGATCTGCCAAGTGCGCATTTCGGAGATCCAGTCCAACCTGCCTGCCGACCTCATTGTGACCACCTCGAAGGTCAAGCGCGACTTCGGCGTTCCCCTGATTACCGGTATGCCCTTCATCTCCGGCATGGGCGTGGAAAAGACCGAGGCTTCTATCCTGAAGGTTCTGCAAGGCTGATACAGCACATAAGGGCGCGGGCAGCACCCGCGCCCTCCACATAATAAGGAGGAGGAAAACAAATGAGCGCATTTCTGAATGGCGCGGCTGCCGCTATTACCTATATTATCGACATGGGCGCATCCGTTATGCTCCCCATTATCATCGCGCTTCTTTCCGTTATCATCGGCGTCAAGCCCAGCAAGGCTGTCCGTGCCGGACTGATGATCGGTGTTGGCTTCGTAGGCATGGGCCTGATCGTAGATATGATGAACGCCAATATGGGACCTGCGGCGCAGGCGATGGCGGACCGGCTTGGCGTGAGCCTGTCTATCGTCGAGGTGGGTTGGCCGGGTATGAGCGGCGTCACCTGGGGTTCCGTGGTGTCTACTATTGCAATTCCTTTAGCGATTGTGGTCAACCTTATTATGTTTGCCACAAAATTGACGAAAACCATCAACATCGACATCTGGAATGTCTGGCACATCGCATTTACCGG
>CAMWSZ010000050.1 GCA_947177005.1 uncultured Clostridia bacterium
CGCGGCGAACCCCGGGGCGGGCACCCGCCCCCGCCGGCCCGCGGCTTCCGCCATACCCGCGGGCGGGGGCCTGGCGGTGCGGGCCGGACCGACCCCGCAAACGCGGTCTCCCAGAAAGCTGCAGACGGCCGCCGCCGCCGCCTATCACCTGCGCCTGCTGGGAATCGCCTCCATTTTTGTCTGCATCATGCTGCTGACAAATTCCATTATGCAGGCCCACGGAAAAGTCAGGCTGCCGATTGTTACCACGATTTTAGGCGGTGTTGTGAAAGTGCTGGTAAACTACAAGCTGGTAGGGAACCCCGCTATCAATATCAAGGGCGCGCCCATTGGCACGCTTGCCTGCTACGGACTGATTGCCTTTGTGAACCTGGGAATTGTACACCACCTGCTGGAGGAAAAACCGAACTATTTCTTCATTTTTGCGAAACCAGTTCTGGCGTCGGCGGTCATGGGCGCGGCGGCGTGGTCGTCCCACGGACTGCTCAGCGGTTTCCTGAACGGCAGCTATATGATGAATTCCCTCTGCACATTGGCAGCGGTTGGCGTAGCGGTGCTGGTCTATCTGATTCTGGTCATCGTCCTGCGCATGATTACCCGTGAGGACCTGGAGATGATCCCCCACGGAGAAAAGCTGGCGAAGCTGCTGCGCGTCCGCTGACAGATTTCAGACAAAAAAACGGGACACGACGGATGCTTGACGTCGTGTCCCAGTTTTTTACTGGCTTGTATCTAAATGTACCGTCCAGTTTTCCAGCCCAAAAAACGTGCTGGAGGGCGACGGCGTCATCCCTTCCACCGTGCCCGGATAGCTCAGCACCGAGTAGGTCTTGAAGCACACCGGCACAATCGGGACCGTGGCTTGCAAATAGGAAAACAATTGCCGGGCCGCGGCGGTCCGGTCCGATGCCGCCGCAAAATTTTGCAGCAGCGCGTCGGCAGAGGGGTCCGCGTATCTGCCGTAATTCAAAGCGCCGCCGGTGCCAATCAGGTCGCTGAGGTCCCAGTCTGCCGTGAGCTTGACCTCCCCGAAATAGAGGTCAAACGAACCCGCTGACAGTGCCGGCAGATACTCCTCCCAAGGCAGCGCCTGCACCGTAATCTTCCAGTCCAGCAGCGTCAGATTTTCAGCGATGAACTGGGCGCTGGTCAGCCGGAACGGGTCCTCTTCATTGATGAGCAGCGTAAGCTCCTTGACCTCGCCTGTGGCCTGACCGGCCTCGGTGAGTGCGGTCATCGCGTCGTCCCGACTGTACGACACCTCCAGATCCGCCGGATAGAGCGGCGACCGCGGCGATACGGGGAACTGTGCCGGGGCGGCCAGACCGGCCAGCTGAGCATTTGCCATTGTACCCCGGGGGATTCCGCGGCTGAACGCAGAACGCGCTGCCGGGTCGGAAAAGACAGGGGAGGCCGTATTAAAGCCGATATATTGCAGAATGCTTGTGGGGCGGTCTGTTGACTCGCTCTGGCCCGTGACCGACGCGAGATTGTCCATCGGGTCCATTGTCAACAGTTCAATCCGCCGGGAGGAGAACAGATACCGGGCGGTATCCCGGTCCTTGGTATTCACCAGCGGAATGGTGGAGACCGGAAGAGACTTTCGCTGCCACCAATCCGGATTCGCCTCCAGATAATCGTCCGTGCCGCCGGAGACAAACCGGTACGGTCCTGTTCCCACAGGCGCCTGCTGATTTTCTGTTCCGCTTTTTACAATAGGGATGTCCAGCAGAGCGAACAGCCCCTGATTCGGTTCCGTTAAAGTAATGACTACCTGTCCAGTGCGGCTGGCGGCCACCGCAGCGATTTTCCGCAGGCGGTATCCATACCGCTCCGACGCCTTCGCGCGCTGTAAACCCGCAGCGACATCCTTGGCCGTAAGCGGCGAACCGTCCTGGAAAGCCGCGTCCTGCCGCAGCTCCAGCGTGCAGACCAGACCTTTTTCATCCCAGGCCCAGCTCTCGCATAAAACCGGTTCCGGTTCAAACTGCGCGTTCAGCCGGAACAGCGGCTCATACAGCAGGGACGCAATATCCTGCTGAATAATTTCGCCACAGGTAATGGGATCAAGGGTGGAGTTTTTATAATAGGACAGGGTAAAGGCGGCGGGATGTTCCGGCTCCTCCTCGGGCGGGGGCGTCTCCTCCGGAAAACCGGCGCTGCCGGGCTGATAGATATCCCAGTATTCAGGTTCGTCGGGTTCCTCCTGAAAAGTACTGCATCCGGACAGAAGCAGCGTCAAAACCAGCAAAAAAGCGGAGAGGCGTTTCATAGACGGGACCCCCGTCCGGTCAGGCCGATCAGTCCGCATTGCAGGCCCCGCCGCTCACCGCATTTGCGGTGGCTCCAGAAGAGACCGGGGTTGCAGGCTGTACAGAGGGGACAGACATCAATATGCGCCTCTTTGACGCCGCTTTTCAGCAGCCGCCAAACGTTAATCCCCTTCAGATCCACGAACCACTTTCCGCACCCGTTCGAACGGATAAAGGCGTCTGCGCCGGAACCGAAAGCGGTACGCATGGCATCGGGCACATCGTCCCCGGTCTCAAAGCAGCACATGCCGATCCCGGCCCCGACGGCAACATGGATATCCTCCGGCCGCGCCCGGAAAAGCCGGGCCATTTCCGTAACGGTTTTCACCGGCAGATCCAGCGCCGTACCCCGCCACCCGGCGTGGCACGCGCCGGCTGCGCCCGCAACAGGGTCCCAAAAAAGCAGGATGATGCAGTCGGCGGAAAATACTGTCAGATTTAGCCCCGGCTCATTGGTGACCAGCGCGTCGGCGGTGTAGCCGGCAGGTGTGATAATCCCCTTGCCGCGGTCGGCGGCGGTGACGTGCCGGACCGTATCCTCATGGACCTGTGCGGACAGAACCAGCCCCTCAAAATCCGCGCCCACAGCCCCGCAGAACCGCCGGTAATTCTCCAAAACCAGCGGGTCCGGTTCCGGACCGTATTGCCGCAGATTCAGGGACTCGTACATGCCGCCGCTGACGCCCCCCAAACGTGTGGAAAAGCCGTGGACGATGCCGCCGACCAGCAGGTCCGAACAATAGAACGGTACGCCGTGATTCTCTCGAAACTGAAAAGACATATTTTACCTCGCGTCTGCTTATGCGTTCCGGCCGCAGCAGTGCTTGTATTTCTTGCCGCTCCCGCAGGGGCAGGGTTCATTGCGGCCCACCTTCTTCTGCACGCGGCGGGGCTGTTTTTTCACGGTGCCGTCGCCCCGGCCCTCGGTGATGCCGGTCGCCACCCGCTCGCGTTTGACCTCCTGATCCGTCCTGAGCCGGATGGAGTACAGCCGCCGGACGGTCTCCTCCTGAATGGCGGCAATCATTTCCTCAAACATATGCAGGCTCTCCTGCTTATAGGCGTCAACGGGATTGCTCTGCGCATAGGCCCGCAGGCGGATGCCCTGCCGCAGGTCCTGCATGGCGTCGATATGGTCCATCCAGTACTCGTCAACAACCCGCAGCATAATGACGCGCTCCAGCTCCCGCATGACCGGCGGCGTGATCTCGGTTTCCTTTGCGGCATAGCACGCGAGAGCATTCTCAATAAACTTCCGGGTCAGTTCCTCAGCGCCGGAGGAGGTCCCGGTCTCGACGGTCAAGCCGGTGCTGTTCTTCGGGAAAAAGGTCCCCTCAAGGGAGGCCAACAGGGACTTAAAGCTTTCACTTTCCAGATGCTTCTGCTCGCCGAAAGCGCTGTTGACATTGTTGGTAATAATGGACGAGATCATTCCCGTGATGACATCGCGGATATCCAGTCCGTCCAGAACCTGCTTGCGCTGGCCGTAGATAATCTCGCGCTGCTTGTTCATGACGTCGTCGTATTCCAGCGTGTTTTTACGGGTCTGGAAGTTCCGGGATTCCACACTGACCTGTGCGTTTTCAATGGATTTGGTAAGCATTTTGTTCTCAATGGGGACCGTCTCGTCCAGATCCAGCCGGTCCATTAAAGCAGTGATCTTGTCGCCGCCGAACAGCTGGATCAGGTCGTCCTCCAGACTCAGGTAAAACCGGGTTTCGCCGGGGTCGCCCTGACGTCCGGCACGGCCCCGCAGCTGGTTGTCAATGCGCCGGGAGTCGTGGCGCTCCGTGCCGATGATGAACAGCCCTCCGGCGTCGCGGACTCGATTCGCTTCGCCCTCAATCTCGGCCTTATGCTTCTGAAAGCTCTCCGAATAAAGACGCCGGGCATTTAAAATTTCCTCGTCGTTGGTTTCCGCGTAGCCGGTAGCCTCGGCAATCAGCTCATCGGTGAGACCGGCTTTGCGCAGATCGTCCCTTGCCAGAAATTCGGCGTTGCCGCCCAGCATGATATCGGTGCCGCGGCCCGCCATGTTGGTGGCTACGGTCACCGCGTTCAGCTTGCCGGCCTGCGCGACGATTTCGGCTTCTTTCTCATGGTTTTTTGCGTTCAGCACGTTATGGGGGATGCCCTCTTTTCTCAGCAGGCTGCTGAGACGCTCGTTCTTTTCAATGGAGACCGTACCCACCAGCACCGGCTGCCCCTTCGCGTGGCACTCCTTGATCTGCTCAATGACGGCGCGGTATTTTCCGGCTTCCGTCTTGTACACCACGTCATTATTATCCTTACGAATCAGGGGGCGGTTGGTGGGGATCTCGATGATATCCAATTTATAAATGGTGCCGAATTCCTCCTCCTCGGTCAGAGCAGTACCAGTCATGCCGGAAAGCTTGTTGTAGAGGCGGAAATAGTTCTGGAAGGTGATGGTTGCAAGGGTTTTGCTTTCCCGCTCCACCTTCACCCGCTCCTTGGCTTCAATGGCCTGATGCAGGCCCTCGCTGTAGCGCCGTCCAAACATCAGACGGCCTGTGAACTCGTCAACGATGATGATTTGTCCGTCCTTCACCACATAGTCAATATCGTTTTTCATGACGCCGTGGGCCTTAATAGCCTGATTGATGTGGTGGGACAGGGTGGAGTTTTCCGGGTCGGACAGATTTTCAACGTGGAAATACTCCTCCGCCTTCCGGATGCCCCGGGCGCTCAGGGTAGCGGTGCGGGCCTTTTTATCGACAATATAATCCGCGTCAATATCCACGTCCTCCTCCGCTTTTTCGTCGGTCTCGTTAATCTCCAATTTCTTCAGACCCCGGACAAACATCTCCGCCATATCATACATTTGGGTGGATTTTTCCCCCATGCCGGAGATAATCAGGGGCGTTCTGGCCTCATCAATCAGAATGGAGTCCACCTCGTCTACGATAGCGAAGTGGTGGCCGCGCTGGACCTGTTCCTTTGCGTAAATGGCCATATTATCCCGCAGATAATCGAAGCCCATTTCATTGTTGGTGCCATAGGTGATGTCGGCGGCGTAGGCCCTCTGGCGTTCCGGCTTTTCCATGTCGTGGATAATCAGGCCCACGGTCAGGCCAAGAAAGCGGTAGACCTTGCCCATCCATTCGCTGTCGCGTTTGGCCAGGTAGTCGTTGACGGTCACGATATGGACGCCCTGACCGCTCAGGGCGTTCAGATAAGCGGGGAGGGTGGCGACCAGCGTTTTGCCCTCACCGGTTTTCATTTCGGCAATGCGGCCCTGATGAAGAACGATTCCGCCGATGAGCTGCACGCGGTAGGGGCGCATCCCCAGCACGCGCACGGAGGCTTCCCGTGCGGCGGCAAAGGCTTCCGGCAGGATATCGTCCAGGGTCTCGCCGTTGGCGAGGCGCTGTTTAAACTCCGGCGTTTTTGCGGCCAGCTCCGCGTCGGATAATTTCTGATAGGCGGGCTCAAGGGCCTCGATTTTATCGGCGATAGGGTAGATCTGTTTCAGTTCCCGGTCACTGTAAGTGCCGAATAATTTTGTAAATAATCCCATAATTGATAGAACTCCTCTGCTGCGTCCTGAACAGGACGAAAAGTCTCAGACCAAGTATAACATAGATTTACCGGTTTGCAAGAGAAAAAAGAAGAGGCACCGTGCAACGGTGCCTCTCATTGGTGGGAGCGGGTGGATTCGAACCACCGAAGTCGTCGACAACAGATTTACAGTCTGCCCCCTTTGGCCACTCGGGAACGCTCCCAAATCAAAATCCCGCCAAAAGGTCTCCCAAGTCATATAAAGTTGCCAGGAAGGTTGGAGCTGGTAGACGGACTCGAACCCCCGACCTGCTGATTACAAATCAGCTGCTCTACCAACTGAGCTATACCAGCACGATTAGCAACAAAACGCATTATAGCAGGCTCCCGCCGGTTTGTCAAGGGCTAATCTTAATATTTCACAAAAATTTTTGATCTCAGCCAGGGATTAAGCAAAGGTCCCGAAAAATTCCCCCTTTACAGACCCGCCTCTTTTATGGCATAATATAGCAACGGAAACAGACAGGAGGGATTATTTTATGCCCATAATTGAATATGATTCTTACAAACAGAAATTGACAGCAATCGGGCCGCGCCTGAAAAAACTGGCCGCGGCGCTGGATCTGGAGGGTGCGCGCCGTGAGGTAGAGGAGCTGGAGGAAAGAGCGGGAGACGCTAATTTCTGGAACGACCTTCAGGCGTCCCAAAAAGTGCTCCAGCGGACGAAACAGTTAAAAAACAAGCTGGAGCATCACGCCGCTCTGACCTCTCAATGGGAAGACCTGACGACGCTGGTGGAGATGGCTCAGGAGGAGGACGACGAAACGCTCCTGCCTGAAATTCAGGAGGGTTACGCTAAATTGGAGTCGGCGTTGGAGGAGGCCAATCTCGCTACCCTCCTTACCGGTGAATACGACGCCAACAACGCCATTCTCACACTGCACGCCGGTGCAGGCGGTACGGAGGCTCAGGACTGGTGCCAGATGCTGTTCCGGATGTACACCCGCTGGGCGGAACGTCACAGCTTCACGGTCAAGACGCTGGACTATGAGGACGGCGATGAAGCGGGTATCAAATCCGCGGCGATCTCGATTGAAGGCGAAAACGCCTATGGTTTCCTGAAAAGCGAGAACGGCGTACACCGGCTGGTCCGCATCTCCCCCTTTGACGCAAACGCCCGCCGTCAGACTTCCTTTGCGGCGGTAGAGGTTATGCCGGAGATTGCCGATGACAACAGCGTTGAGATCCGGCAGGAGGATATTGAAATGCAGGTCTACCGTGCTTCCGGCGCGGGCGGCCAGCACATCAATAAGACCTCCTCTGCGGTGCGCCTGATCCACCGTCCTACAGGGGTAGTGGTCTCCAGCCAGCAGGAGCGCAGTCAGGTGCAGAACCGCGAGAACTGCATGAAGATGCTCCGCGCCAAGCTGATGGAGATGAAGGCCCAGCAGCACGCGGAAAAAATATCGGATATCAAGGGCGTGCAGATGAAAATTGAGTGGGGCAGTCAGATCCGGTCGTATGTGTTCATGCCCTACACCCTGGCAAAGGATACCCGCACCGGCTTTGAAAACGGCAACATTAACGCCGTTATGGACGGCGATCTGGACGGTTTCATCAACGCATACCTGACCGCCGGTGCCACCGGTGAACTCAAAAAATAATGAAAATCTGAAATGCCGGGATACCGTTGATAGACAGAGCGGAATCCCGGCTTTTCGTCAATACCCCTTTTCTATCCCTGCACCCGTTCAATATATTGCGCCGCGCCAATGGATGTAGCAAATGCGGCGTTTTCGGGGATAATAAATTGAATCCCATACAGCCGGTTAAAGAGCGCAAAGCATTCGGCTGCCTGGGGCAGCTTCGACATAAAACCGGTCAGCACTGCCGTCCCGCACCCGCACGCACGGCAGGCCATAATCGCTGTTGTTCCAATGGACTGGAGCACCATATTGATGACCCCCGCCGCAAAATCCCCCGCTGACGCGCCGTCCGAGACGCTGCCGAAATTGGCCGCCGTAATATCCAGCGGCAGGGAGGGGTGGCTGTTGCGGGTGATATCGCCCACCGTCAGATCAATATTGTTGATATCGCCGCTGGTGGACAGTTTGATAATTTGATCGTATTTCCTGGTCCCGCACAGCCTGGAACAAAGCCCCGCCAGCGTACCGCCCCCTACGCCGGACCCGCACAGATGCTGTATGCCGCGGCCTTTTTCCGCCCAGATAAACGCGGTGCCGGTGCCCATGCTGACCACCACAGCGCGGTCCTGCCTGCTCAGCGCCAGTCCGCCAACCCCTACAGCGGTAAATTCCTCCACCTGTTCGGTAGGGATATTATAGATATTCCCCTCTACGTAGGACGCCCCTACACCCGTCAGCGCGATGCGGGACACATCCTCCAATTGGAGACGGTTTGTGAACAGAAAATTCCCCATAGCGCCGTACAGGGAGGTGATGGGGTCCTGGGCCTGAACGCGGTGCATGGCAATAATGGAGCCGTCCGGACGCAGCCCCACAATTTTGGTGGTGGAGCCGCCGAGATCAATTCCCAAAGTTACAGACATAATAGAATACCTCCCGGGTATAGATTGTGCGGAGTCGGAACTGAAAAAGAACTGTTGGACTTATCTTAGTGGATTGCCTCAGAAATGTCAATTCCATTGTTGCAAAATCTGGGAAAAAGATATACTATATAGGTGTCATGCCAGATGACTGGCTGGCTATCATGAAAGAAACCGAGGAATGCGCACATGAAACGCACAGAACGGCTGAATCTGTCCATGCTTTTCGACTTCTACGAAATGACTATGGCAAACGGTTACTACCGCATGGGGATGCAGGAGAAGATTACCTATTTCGATCTCTTCTTCCGCCGGGTCCCTGACGGCGGCGGTTTCGCTATCGCGGCGGGACTGGAGCAGCTGGTGGAGTATATCCAGGACCTCCACTTCGATGAGGATGATATCGCTTATCTCCGGAGCAAAAACCTGTTCCAAGAGGATTTTTTGGAGTACCTGCGGACCTTCCGCTTCACGGGCGACATCTGGGCCGTGCCGGAAGGCACGCCGGTCTTCCCCAATGAACCGCTGGTCACCGTCCGGGCCCCGGCGTCTCAGGCCCAGCTGATCGAGACCTACGCGCTGCTGGCAGTCAACCACCAGAGCCTCATTGCCACAAAAGCAAACCGGGTCGTCCGGGCCGCTCAGGGCCGGACTGTGCTGGAGTTCGGTTCCCGGCGGGCGCAGGGTGTGGACGGCGCGGTTGCGGGCGCACGGGCCGCCTATATCGGCGGCGTTCACGGCACCGCCTGCGCCATCAGCGACCAGCTCTACGGCGTACCTGCGGCGGGCACCATGGCCCACTCATGGGTTCAGATGTTTGACAGCCAGTATGAAGCCTTCAAAACCTACTGTGAGATCTATCCCACCAATGCGGTCCTGCTGGTGGATACCTACAATACGCTGAAAAGCGGCGTGCCGGACGCGATCCGGGCATTCAATGAGGTCCTGAAGCCGAGGGGAATCACAAAATGCGGTATCCGTCTGGACTCCGGCGACATTGCGTATCTCACCAAAGAGGCCCGGAAAATGCTGGATGCCGCCGGTTGGGAAACCTGCACCATTTCCGCCTCCAACTCCTTGGATGAGGAGCTGATCCGGGACCTGCTGCTCCAAGGCGCTAAGCTGGACTGCTTCGGCGTGGGCGAACGGCTCATCACCGCCCGCAGCGAACCGGTCTTCGGCGGCGTGTACAAGCTGGTGGCGGTGGAGGACGCGGACGGCGGCATCACGCCAAAAATCAAAATCAGCGAAAATGTCACCAAAATCACCACCCCACATTACAAAAAGCTGTACCGTTTCTATGGCAGCGACACCAATAAAGCCATTGCCGACTATCTGGCCGTATATGACGAGACCGTAGACGAAAGCCAGCCGCTGACCATTTTCGACCCCGACGCCACCTGGAAGAAAAAGCAGGTCTACAACTTCACCGCCCGGGAATTGCAGGTGCCGGTCTTCAAGGCCGGAAAACTGGTGTATGACCTGCCGGCGCTGGAGGATATCCGTGCGTACTGTCTGGAACAGGTGGATACACTTTGGGATGAGGTCAAACGCTTTGACAATCCACACAAATATTATGTGGACCTGTCGCAGAAGCTGTGGGATATCAAGCACGGCCTGCTGGAGAAAAACGGGTGATTTTATGGCGGGTTTGATTCATGTGTACTGCGGTGACGGCAAGGGGAAAACTACCGCGGCTATGGGACTCGCCCTGCGGGCCGCCGGGAGCGGAAAGCGTGTAGTTGTGCTGCAATTCTCCAAGGACGGCAAAAGCTCGGAGCTCGGTCCGTTGGGACAGGTGCCCGGAATTGAGGTCATCCCGCAGACAGAAACCTTCGGATTTTTCTGGACACTTTCCCCGGAGGAAAAAACGGCTGCGGCAGCGTATTATTCCGGCCTGCTGGAAAAAGCGTTTGCAGAGGCGGAAAATGGCTGCGGCCTGCTGGTACTGGATGAAGCTATGAGCGCCTGTACCAACGGTTTCATCAGCGAGGCGCGGCTGCTGGACCTGCTGCGGCAGAGACCGGAAGATCTGGAGGTCGTGCTGACCGGCCGGGGTCCGTCGGAACAGATGCTGGATGCCGCGGATTATGTCACGGAAATGTGTAAGCGCAAGCACCCCTTTGAAAAGGGCGTCCCGGCACGGAAAGGAATCGAATTTTAAATAGAAAGCAGACGCCTTCGCACAACTTGTGCAAAGGCGTCTTGCTGTTTAATCACTGTTTAGACCTCTTTTTCCGGGGTATCCGTCGAGGCGGCTTTTGCTTCCTCCGCCACGGGAGGCTTGACCTCCAGTGTTACCGGCCTGGAGGCCGCCGCGCTGCCGCCTACGACTCCCGCCAGCAGTGCGCCAAGATCCAGTCCCGTGGATTCCCTGACGCCGTCCATTACCTGGCTGGCGCTGCTCATAACATCCTTGACCAGCTTTGTGGAGTTGCCGTCGCCGTACATGATGATCCGGTCAGTCTGGGCCAGCGGCTGCGCCGCATTCTTCACCACCTCCGGCAGAGCGGTCAGATACATCTCCAAAACCGACGCTTCGCCCATTTTTTTCTGCGCCTCCGCCTTCTTCTCAATGGCCTCCGCTTCCGCAAGTCCTTTGGCGCGGATGCCCTCCGCCTCTTGTTCCATTGAAAAGCGCAGGGCTTCCGCCTCTGCTTTCCGGGCCTCTGCCTCCTTTGCGGCCTCGTATGCTTTCGCGTCTGCGTCACGCTGGC
>CAMWSZ010000051.1 GCA_947177005.1 uncultured Clostridia bacterium
ATGGCGTCGTAGCGCATGGGGCCGGTGAGGTCGTACTCCTCGCAGTGCCAGACGTCGGCCACGCGAATGGTTTTGTTGTCCAGCAGCGCCAGAGCGCATACGCTCTCCCGGTTCAGGGCGACGGGAGGCAGGCCGCAGTCGGAACCGTCGCCGCCGGAATAGGTGTTCATGGTGTTGTTGCGCATGATTTTGAAGCTGAGCGCATTGTTCTCCAGCAGGTACAGGGTGCCTGCGTCGCAGTTGGACAGCTCCATAACGCACAGCAGGATGCGTTCCAGCAGGCGGTTATAATTTCTCTCCGCGGAGAGGGATACCCCCACCTCCAAAAACATTCTAAATTTTTCTTCTCTCATAGACGTACCTCCATATTTTCACGGGCAAAACGGATTCCCGGTCCCTGTGCCAGCAGCTCCTGTTCCCGCAGAAAACCGTCTGTATAATTTTGGTTGTAGTGGGTCATCAGCATCAGCCGGACGTTGGCGTCCCGCTGCACCGCCGCGCCCTGTTCCCAGGACGAATGTCCCCAGCCGGGATGCAGGGCCAGGTCCTGCGCGGTGAAATTGGCGTCCCAGACCACCGCGTCCGCGTCCCGGCAGAACTCCACCAGCCGGGGCCGCAGTTCCTCTGTCAGCTCGCAGTCCAGGGTGTAGACCACGCGCTTTTCCGCCGATTCCAGACGGTAGAGCAGGCTCAGATTTGGGTGGTTGCTGCGCATGGTGCGCACGGCCAGTCCGCCGGGGAGCGGCAGGGTCTGTTCCGGCCCGATCTCGTGGAAGGTGACGGCGGCGGCGAAACCGGCAAAGCCTACCGGCCAGTAGGGGGGGCCGATGAGGACTTCAAGCTGCTGCCGGAAGGAACTACCGTCTCTGGCCTCGCCGTAGAGATGAATTTCCGCGTCGGGATTGTGGAGCTGGGAGAAGACGAACAGGCCCATTAAATGGTCAATATGTACGTGGCTGAGGAAGAGATGTATGGGCCGGCCTGTGCGCAGGCGGCGGCTGAGGGCAGCCAGGCCGCTTCCGGCGTCGAACACCACGAGCGCCTCTCCGCAGTCCACCGAAATGCAGGCGGTATTTCCTCCAAACTCCAAAAAATCCCGGGACGGAGCGGGCATTGAACCCCGCACACCCCATACGTTAATGATCCAGTCCTGCATCATCGCATCCTCCTTATGTTCTTACCGTCTCCGGCATACAGGACGCCTGTGGTAAGCATATTTTAATATTATAAGCGCACTCCAAATAAAAAGCAAGAATTTCCCAGAAAAAATGAGTTTTTCTTTTCGTACCAACTGCGGCTGAGCGTTCCGTTCATTTGGGGTACAGTAAAAAACGCGCCGCTGTCCTTTTCCGACAGAGGCGCGTTTCCTTTCTTACCGCCAGCCTTCGCGGCGTTTGCTCAGGTCCAGGCAGGCCAGA
This sequence comes from uncultured Clostridia bacterium, assembly GCA_947177005.1. GTDB lineage: Bacteria > Bacillota > Clostridia > Oscillospirales > Oscillospiraceae > Pelethomonas. Next base: position 1,419 of record CAMWSZ010000051.1, read on the forward strand.
ACCAGGTTGGCGACCGCCAGCCCGGCAGTAACCACGGTGAACGCAGACAGGACGATCATGGTGATAATACGCGCATTTTTCAACATTTTTGAGTTCCTCCTTTAATAAATATTTCCAATTCTTTTTTGTGTTCATGGCAAGAGGCGTGAACACAAGAAAAATCAGCTCTTATTGATCAATTCTTATATCCAGCTCTCATCTGCCTCGTGCTTTTTTCCCCGATTCATCAGCCGTTCCACCACGCTGGTTACCGGCTGTCCCTCGTACAGCACCTCATAGGCGGACTGACAGACCGGCATCTCCACATGCGCCTTTTCCGCAAGCTGGTGCGCACTGTAGGCGGCAAAATAACCCTCTACCACCGCGCCGGTTTCGGCAATGGCCTCCTGTACCGGCTTGCCCTGTCCGATCAGAATACCGCAGCGGCGGTTGCGGGAGTGCATGGACGTGCAGGTCACGATCAAATCGCCCATGCCGGACAGTCCTGCAAACGTCTCCTTGCGTCCGCCCATTGCCAGTCCCAGACGGGCCATTTCCGTCATGCCGCGGGTCATGAGCAGCGCTTTGGTGTTATCGCCCAAGCCCATGCCGTCGCTGATGCCGCAGCACAGCGCCAGCACATTTTTCAGCGCCGCGCCCAGCTCTACACCTATAATATCACTGTTGGTATACACCCGGAAGTGTGAATTCATAAACGCATCCTGTACGGCCTGCGCTGCCGTCAAGTCCCGTGACGCCGCCACGCAGCCGGTAGGCACCCGGCGTCCCACCTCCTCCGCGTGGGAGGGTCCCGACAGAACGACAATCCGATTTTTCCCGTCCGTTTCCTGCGCAATGATCTGGCTGAGACACAGCGCGGTGTCCTTTTCGATGCCCTTTGCTACAGAAACAATAATGGTATCCGGATTCAGCAGGGGTGCGGCCCGGCGCGCCGTCTCGCGTACCGCAAAGGAGGGGACTGCCATGACTGTCAGTTCACTTTCGCCCGCCGCCTCCAGACTGCCGGTGATTTGCAGCGCGTCCGGCAGCGCGACGCCCTTCAGCAGAGGATTTTCCCGCTGTTCCCGCAGCTGCACGGCCTGCTCCTCCCGGTGGGTCCAGAGCGTTACATCGTGACCGTTGTCCAGCAGCAGCAATGCCAGAGCAGTCCCCCAACCGCCGCCGCCTAATACAGTGGTTTTCATGTTGCAAAGCCTCCTAGTTTTTCTTGTGCAGTTTGTTTTCCGTACCGGTCAGGAGCCTGTGGATATTGCCCCGGTGCATCCAGAGGGCCAGAGCGCTGCTGACGGCCGCCAGAAGCAGCGTCTCCCAATAGGGATTGATAAACCAGCTCGCAACGGGAAAGCTGGCGGCCGCCACGCAGGAACCCAGCGACACATATCTGGTCAGCAGCACGCAGAGCAGAAAAGCGGCGAACATGACCAGTCCGGCCCGCCAGTCAACCAGCAGGGCCAGCGTCCAGCCGGACAGAATCCCCTTGCCGCCCTTGAACCCAAACATACAGGGAAATACATGCCCCAGCAGGCAGAACAGTCCCGCCCAATATTTTGCAAAGATCCCGCCGTTGGGGATTGTCCTCATAAGCAGTACGCCAACCGCTACGGCAGCCACCATTTTCAGCATATCGGTGAGGATCACCACCAGCGTCAGCGGTCCGCCGAAGGTGCGGTAAAAATTGGTAAGGCCGGCATTGCCGCTGCCGTGACTGCGCACATCGTCCCGCAGGATGTATTTCGATACGATGACCGCGCCGTTGAAGCAGCCGCAGAAGTAGGCGGCGGCAGCGGCCAGCAGCGCGGGGAGCCAGAAATCAAGTCCCCACTCTGTCATCACATACCATAAACTGACTGATTGATCCATTGTCTACTCCTCCTTGTCTCCCTTTTGACGAATGGTCATTTTAATGGGCGTACCCTCCAGACCGAACACACTGCGAATCTGATTTTCCAGATACCGCTGGTAGGAGAAATGGAACAACCGGGCGTCGTTGCAGAAGCAGATGAAATGGGGCGGCTTCACGCCCGCCTGGGTCATGTAATAGATTTTCAGGCGGCGGCCCTTGTCGGTGGGGGGCTGGACACGGGTCTGGGCGTCGGCGAGGACGCTGTTGAGCATCCCGGTGGTGATACGGGTAGCGGCCTGATTGTTGACGTACTGAATCAGCTCAAAAAGGCGGTCTACGCGCTGGCCCGTGGCGGCGGAGATGAAGAGAATGGGCGCGTAGGTCATGTAACCCAGATCACGGCGGATATCCTCCCGCATACGGTCCATGGTTTTGCCGTCCTTTTCGATGAGGTCCCACTTGTTGACCACAATCACACTGGCTTTCCCGGCCTCATGGGCCAGTCCGGCAACCTTTGTGTCCTGCTCGGTGACGCCCTCCTGGGCGTCGATGAGAATGAGGCACACGTCGGCCCGCTCAATAGCCATTTGCGCCCGCAGGACGCTGTAACGCTCAATGCTCTCGTCCACTTTGGATTTTTTGCGCATACCGGCAGTGTCAATAAAGACATATTTTCCGGTTTCGTTCTCAAAACTGGAGTCAATAGCGTCCCGGGTGGTTCCGGCGGTATCGCTGACAATCGTCCGCTGTTCACCCAGAATACGGTTGGTCAGGGAGGACTTACCCACGTTGGGCTTTCCGATAATGGCAACCTGAATCCGGCTGTCATCCTCCTCCTCACCGGTTTCGGGCGGGAAACAGGCAACGCAGGCGTCCAGCAGATCGCCGGTGCCGTGGCCATGCACGGCGGAGACGGCAATGGGGTCACCCATACCCAAGTTATAAAATTCGTAGAAATCCGGGTCCACGGTGCCAACGGAGTCCATTTTATTGACCGCTAAGATAATCGGTTTTCCGCTGCGCAGGAGCATAGCGGCTACCTCCTGGTCGGAGGCGGTGAGGCCGGTGCGGACGTCGGTGAGAAAGACAATCACGTCCGCGTGGCTGACGGCAATCCCGGCCTGTTCGCGCATAAAAGTAAGGATTTCACTGTCGGTGCGGGGCTCGATGCCGCCGGTATCAATGAGGGTAAATTTCCGGCCGTTCCAGTCGGTTTCCCCGTAAATCCTGTCCCGGGTGACGCCCGGGGTATCCTCAACGATAGAGATGCGCTTCCCAATCAGCTTATTAAAAAGGGCAGATTTTCCCACGTTTGGCCTGCCCACGATTGCGACAATCGGTTTTGACATAATCCTAAAAATCCTTTCTCTTCCATTGGGGGGCTATTTTCTCTCCAGCACAGCGTCCAGCAGATCGAAACCGTCCTGCTCCACCACTGTAACCGGAATATGCAGCGCGTTTTCAATGTCACTGACCCGCAGGTCATCCAGAAACACATCCCCGCCGTGGCGCAGCATGTTGATTGGAATGAGAAGTCTCTGCCCCAGATCACGGCCTGTCAGCTGGCGGATCAAATCCTGCCCGGTAATTAAACCGGCCACGTCTATGGTATGCCCAAAAAAATCGTTTTCAATGGAGATGACCTGGCCCTGGATTCCCAGCTTTGCCTCCGCTTTCCGGATCAATTCCTGCAAAAACGGCCCCGCGCTGACGCCGGTAGCAATGGTAAACCGGGACGCTTCCGCCGTTTCATCCTCCAGCCGCAGGCCCGCCTCAAATTCCGAGATCAGGCTCCGCAGCATCCCGACGCCGTTTTCGATCTGCACATATTCCTCATAGTATTCCTCCTCCGGGAGGGGGCGTCCGGCACGGATATAGAGTTCGTCGGAACAGAAGAAAAGACGGGAGCCGTATTTTTCCAGACAGAGCTTTCCGAACGTGTCCACCTGGTCGATGACCGCATTGGCACAGGCTTGATCCACCGGGCGCAGCTTGGGCAGCTTTTCCCGGAACTGCGTCAGCCCTACCGGCACGACAGAGCAGCTTGCAAAGCCCCACCCGGCCATATCCTCCATTGTGCGCTGGAGCTGTTCGCCGTCGTTGTACCCCGGACAGAGCACGATTTGTCCGTTCATGGCGATCCCGGCCTCCGCAAAGGCCCGCATATAAGCCAGACTGTCCGCCCCTGCCTTGTTTCCCAGAAGGACAGAGCGTATTTTGGGGTCCGTGGCATGGACCGATACGTTAATGGGACTGATGCGCAGGTCAATGATCCGCTGCGCTTCCCGCTGGGAGAGATTGGTCAATGTGATGTAATTGCCCATAAGAAAACTGAGACGGGCATCGTCGTCCTTGAAATACAGCGTGTCCCGGCAGCCCGGGGCCATTTGGTCCACAAAGCAGAACAGGCAGTGGTTGCTGCATGGACGGGGCTTGTCCATTAAATAGGTGTCGAAATTAAGCCCTAAGTCCTCCGCTTCCTCCTTTTTTACCCGGACGCGGCGCTGTATACCGTCCGGATTTTCCAGGACCAGCTCCGGGTCCGGGTCATAGCCGAAAAAACGGTAGTCCAGAACATCCGCCACCGGATGCCCGTTAATGGAAATCAGTTTTTCTCCTGTGCGCACCCCCGCCTGCGAGGCCGGGGAACACCGGTCTATGCTCTCAATAACTGTACTCATGCTTCCTCCTGCTTCCGTGAAAGACTCTTTGTTAGAGTATACTGTAAATGCTATTGGTTTTCAATATAAATTTTCCCAAAGAACCGGTCGGGACAGGAATTATTTTGCGGAAATTTGCAGGAGAACGCCGGCTGGTTCCGTTGCAGGCCGCGGTTCCCCTTCCTATGAAGCAGGCAGCAAGCCGTTTTTTCCGTCATAGAGAAAATTCTCGTTTTTTCTCTTGACATTCCCGCAGGTGGAAGGAATACAATAGTGCTTGGAAATTTTAGGGGATTGACAAGCAGCGCCGGATTCATAATAATACAAGCATCATGTGTTTACGGAAAATTTACAGACCCTTCAAAAATCCTCCTTGACGAAAGCGGCCGCACAGCGTATAGTTAGCATACGTACTAATTCCGGACAAAATCCCCCCGGCGTGCAATAAAACCCATACATCCCAGAAAGGAGACCTATCCCTATGCCCATTCAATTACCGAAACTGCAAAAAAAGAAGACCGATAGTCCCTTTGAGGAGACGGCCGAATCCAAACCAGTCCGGCGGACTGTCAAAAAGCGTCCCATTATCATCGCCGCCGGTGTGGCGCTTCTGGCGGCGGTGTTCCTGCTGGGCAGGCTGGGGAAGTCCGGGCAGGCCGTGACGATCTCCCTGTCTGATACCTCCGTCCTGCTCCGCAGCGATTTGCAGAACCTCATCAGCGCCACCGGCACCGTGGAGAGCGCAAGCAGCATGATGGTCTATTCCACCGTCAATTATACCGTGCAGGAGGTGCTGGTGGAGGTGGGCGACTACGTGGAGGAGGGACAGCTCCTGGCTAAGCTGGACGACCAGCATATTCAGGACCAGATTGACAGTCAGGAGGCCAGCCTCAGCGTCACCGGCGGCACCAGCGCCGCGTCAGTCGCCGCCGCCCGGGACAACTATGAACAGTTCCGGGACGCGCTGAACGAGGGGCTGAACCCCAGTATCCTCAGCGCAGAGAGCGCGGTGACAAACGCATACACCAGCTATACCAACGCCGTGACGGCCTACGACCGCTATAAAGAGGGTCTGGACACCGGGGAAAATGCTACGCTTCTCGGTCAGGACACCGCGCTGCGCAATGCCCGCGCCGCACTGGAGAGCGCACAGGAGACTTACTATAACGCGCAGGACGCCCTGACCCGGTCTGAAAACGACATCAGGGACGCCCAGGACGATCTGCGCGAGGCGCAGGACGATCTGGCGGAAGCCGAAGACGATCTGGACGATGCCGAGGACGATCTGGACCGCGCCGAGCGCCAGCTCAAAAATCTGGGCAATGGCTATTCCTCCGATATTTCCCGTCTGGAAATGGAGATGAGCGCCCTGCAAGGTCAAATGGGCTCTGTAGAGGACCCGATGCAGCAGGCGCAAATGGCGGAACAGCTGGCGGAGATGCAGCGGGAAATGCTGTCCCTGTCCGAGGACCAGAGGGACTATGCCACCGATCAGGCGGAATTGACCCAGGATGTGTCGAAGCTGACTCAGGAAGTGGCACAGCTCACGTCAAAGGTGTCCCAGCTGGAAGCGTCCGTAAAATCCTATGAAAACGTGCTGAAGCAGGCGGAATACGCCCGCGACAACTGCGAACAGCAGGTGACGGCCGCTGAACGGAACATGCGCAACAGTGAGGAGTCCTATGCCGCCGCAATCACCCAGTACAACGCCACCGTAACCACAGTGGACCAGTCTCTTGCCGACTACGCAAAGGCTGTGGAGACCTCTTACGAAGCCTATCAGACCGCCCAGACGAATCTGGAGGCCGCGAAGGTCTCCGCACAGAACCAGCTCCAGTCCTACCGCGACAACCTCAACAGCGCCTATGCCGGGTCCAACAAGGCGGTCAACGAGGTCAGCCTGCGGCAGCTGCGGGCGGATCTGGCGGATACCAATGTTACAGCCCCCGTTTCCGGTACTGTGACCGCGGTGTATGCGGAGGTGGGCTCCGCCGGTGCCGGACTGCTGTTTGTGATTGAGGATATCGACAATCTGGTTGTTTCCACATCGGTCAAGGACTATGACGTGGGTGTCGTGAAAACCGGGATGCCCGTGACCATTAAATCCGATTCCACCGGCGATCAGATTTTTGACGGCGAAATCGCCTCCATTGCGCCTACTGCCGATAAAACCCCTGCGGGTGCGGTCAATACCAGCGGCGGCGACGTCTCTTTTGCCACGGACGTCAATGTGCTGTCCCAGGATTCCGGCCTGCGGATCGGTATGAGCGTGCGGCTGAATTTCGTGGTGGACGAGGCCAAAAACGTCATGTCCGTCCCCTATGAGGCCGTGTATGAGAATGCCGGCGGCGAAAAATGCGTTCTGGCGGCGGTGGAGCAGGAGGAGAACAAATACCTGCTGGTGGAATATCCGGTCACAACAGGCATGGAGAATGATTTGGATATTGTCGTGGAGGGAAAAGACCTTCAGGACGGTATGCGGGTGGTCAGCGAGCCGTCGCTCTATGTGCCGTATGCCGGGCAGGTGCTGGAGGTTGGAGCGGGCCTGCGCAGCAACAACCCAATCATGATGGGAGGCTTCTAAATGGCTCAGGACGCAGCCCCCATTATCCGTATGCGGGGCATCTATAAACGCTTTTATATCGGTCAGCCCAACGAGCTGGAGATCCTCCACGGAATTGATCTGGACGTTGAGAAGGGGGAATTTCTCTCTATCGTGGGTCCCTCCGGTTCCGGGAAAAGTACGCTGATGAACGTGATTGGCGTGCTGGACCGTCCCACAGAGGGCGCGTACATATTGGACGGCACCGCCGTCAACCGGGCCCGGGACGATGATCTGTCCGCCATTCGGAACCGGAAAATCGGGTTCGTGTTCCAGAACTTCAATCTGATCTCCCGCACCAACGCGCAGAAAAATGTGGAGCTGCCTATGATGTACGCCGGGGTCCCCGGCGGAAAGCGTTCGGCGCGTGCGAGGGAATTGTTGGAAATGGTCGGCATGGGCAACCGCCGGAATCATCAGCCCAATGAACTGTCGGGCGGTCAGAAGCAGCGCGTGGCGATTGCGCGGGCAATGGCCAACGATCCGGCCATTATTCTCGCCGATGAGCCCACCGGCGCGCTGGACAGTAAAACCGGCCGTATGGTCATGGACCTGTTCCACCAGCTCAACCGGGAACAGGGAAAAACCATTGTTTTGATTACCCATAACCAGGAATTGGCTCTGGAAACAGACCGGTTCGTCACCATGCGGGACGGGCGGCTGTATGTGGGCGACACCGGGGAGGTGGTGCAGTATGGGACTTAGCGAGAGCATCCGTCTGGCGCTGGAGGGCCTGCGGGCGAATAAAATGCGGTCCGTGCTGACGATGCTGGGCATTATCATCGGCATCGGTGCGGTCATCGGCATCCTGACCGTGGGCAACGGCCTGACCGGCTCCATTACCGGCTCCATGAGCGGTCTGGGGGCCAGCAATATCGGCGTGACCCTTCAGGAAAAGGACGACGATACCGGCGGTATGGCCAGCATGATGGGCATGATTAATCCGGATGACGATGATCTGATTACGGATGAAATGCTGGATACCCTGCGGGAACGGTACGGCGAGTACATCGTTGGAATCGCTATCGGGGAATCCGCGGGCAGCGGACAGGCCAAAGACGGACGGCTGTATGCCAATGTCGGTCTGAGCGGAGTCAATGAGGAATATCAGGCGGTCCAAAATATAGACCTGCTGGGCGGACGCTGGATTCAGCAGAAGGATATTGACGGACAGCGCAATGTGTGCGTGGTCAGCGACAAGCTGGTAAACAATATGTTTTCCGGCAATATCAGTACCGCGCTGAACAGCGAGGTCAAAATCGAGCGGAACGGCGAGATGCTGAGCTTCCGGATTGTGGGCGTGTATGAGTATGAAGCCTCCGCAATGGGCTACTCTATGGCGTCGGAGAAGGATATCAGCACCGCCGCTTATCTCCCTATCAGCACCGCAAAGCACATCACCGGCGCACCGGACGGTCATTCCGGCATTACGATCCAGGCCAGTTCAGATATAGACAGTCAGGCTATGGCAAGCGTCATTGAGGATTTCCTGAATCACTTCTACAGGAACAACAAGGATTATTCCGTCATTGCAATCGCCATGAGTTCTATGGTGGAGTCCCTGTCCAGCATCATGAACACACTGTCTATTGCCATTTCCATTATTGCGGGGATTTCGCTGCTGGTGGGCGGCATCGGTGTGATGAATATTATGCTGGTGTCCGTAACCGAACGCACCCGGGAGATTGGCACCCGCAAGGCGCTGGGTGCGACAAACAACGATATACGGGTTCAGTTTGTGGTGGAGAGCATTATTGTATGCCTCATCGGGGGCTTTATCGGTATCGTGCTTGGGACGCTGCTGGGCTATATGGGCAGCAGCCTGCTCAGCGAACCGTCCTATCCCACGGCGGGCTATATTATTCTGGCTGTGGGCTTCTCCATGGCAATCGGCATCTTTTTTGGCTACTATCCCGCCAATAAGGCCGCCAAGCTAGACCCGATTGAAGCGCTGCGGTATGAATAAAAACCGGAGGCCGTCTCTGAGATTTTCAGGGACAGCCTCCGATTTTCCATACCCCGGCTTCACCGCATCGCCATACACCAGAGCGGGATCGCCGCCAGGGACAGCACCGTCGTAACCGTAACGCACCCGGCGGCAAAGGCGGTATCCCCGCCGTATTTCGCCGCCAGCACCGCCGTCGTACCGGCGGCGGGCATGGAGACCAGCAGCAGAGCCACCTGCGACGCCAGCGTCTCCGCATGAAATATCCGGCAGCCTGTCAGAACCAGCAGCGGAATCAATACAAGCCGTACAGCGGAAAAACCGAGAATCCGCGTGTCGATAAAATCATGCGGGCGGAGATCATGCATAATCATCCCGATCAGCAGCATCGACAGGCCCGTGTTGCAGGCGCCCAGCGACGAGATTGTGCGTTCCAGAACGGCGGGCAGCTGTACACCGGGCATCATAAGAACGATGCCAACCGCCACCGCGATGATACAGGGGTGGGTCAGCGCCGTCCGGACCGTGTTTTTTGAACTGCCCCTCGTGAAATA
>CAMWSZ010000052.1 GCA_947177005.1 uncultured Clostridia bacterium
CTATATTTATTTCGGGAGATCTATTGACTTTTTTCAAATTTTGAGATAGGAGGAATGATCTATATCCAATGTTACATCTGTAAAAATGGGGAGGGCGTCTCCTTCCTGAAATGACAACATAGCCCTTTCAATAAAATTTTTCGGCAGAGCGGTCTCCTGTGATGACCGCCAATTGTGTGCCGGACCACAAAGGTGGATAAGGAGTTGACATGAAGTGGCGGCGGTTCTGCACCGCAGTCCATTCCATTGTCGATCATCGCCCGGACACACAGCATTCTTGACAGCGGGGGGACCCTTGTTGCCGTTATGCTGCTATAGAGAATGGAAGCATTCTTCCTCAATACAGTCTTCTCTCGGAAAAGCAGAGTATTTTTTGATCAGCACTGCCGATTTTACGTGTACGCGCAAAGTCGGCAGTTGTTTTTTTGCGTTCCGTTACAGGTGTCTGCTGCGGTGCCGCAGCCCTCCCGCTTCTGAATTTGAGTTTCTCAAATTTCAGAAGAACAGGGGGACTGCCTTATGGCAGAAGAAAGGAAATATTTTGTCCCTATCCAGGGAACACCGGTCGAAGTTACCGAGGAAGTATACCGCGCTTATTATGGTATAGAGCGTCATTTGCTTACATTGGACGAGAAAGACCGGCGGAATGGCAAAACCTTGTACAGCGATTTGGATACCGAAGAAATGCTGGGTGAAGAAATGATCCCGGATTACGATGCCGTCAGCGTGGAAGATGCTGCAATCGCAAATATTCTGTATCAGCAGCTCCATCAGGCGTTGGATCTGCTGCCGGAGTCAGAGCGTATGCTGATTCATGCTATCTACTTCGAAGGGCTTAGTGAGCGAAAAGTATCGGAGCGGACAGGAATCCACTACATGACGATACATAGCCGGAAGGTCAGTATCTTGAAAAAGCTGAAGGAACTGATGGATCAGTAAACCACAACACCGGCCTGATTTGCAGCAGAGCAGGGATAGGAGTATTGGTTCTGTCCCTGCTCTTTTCATAAACAGTATGATGTTGCTTCTATAGGGCAATCCGCAAATAAAACTGATGTGTTATTTTTTGTACATGACATCTTGACAAAATGGTTAGGCTGTGCTATAGTGAAAAACACAAGGAAAAAGATATACGTTAAGGCCGGTTTGTTATTTAATACCCATAACAAAGCAGAGGTGGACAATGAATCTTGGAAATGTTGCTGCCATTAGAAGCGGATTAGTTTTATCAAGAAAACTCTCTCGTGAACGATCACCATATTGCTACCCGCTGTTGAATCTGCGAGCTATTCACCCAGACGGGTATATCCTACCTGATGGCTTGGAAGTGTTTCACGCTATTGAGCCGCTTCACCAGGAGTATTTAACACAGCAGGGTGACATTATCATCCGGCTTAGTATTCCGTATACTGCTGTTCTAATCGATTCAGATATGGCAGGAATAGTGGTTTCTTCCAACTTTGCAATCGTTCGCTCAAATCAGGAATATATACTGCCTGAATACCTTCTCTGGCTTTTGAATACGCCGGACATCAAGAAAAAAATCTACGAAAGCAGTTCCAGCAATATGCTCAACGCAGTAAAGCCGACATTTTTTGTCAGCCTGAACGTTTCGCTCCTTTCTCTTGCGAATCAGCGAAAGATATCGCAGTTAAATCTGCTCGCAAAACAGCAAAGCCGATTATTGAAAAAACTGGCCGAGGAGAAAGAAAAGTACTACGCTATTGTGCTGGACCGCGCACATAAGAGCATGATAGAAGGGAGGAAAACGACATGACGACAAGAAAAGATATTGAGCAGGTTTTATGGAATGCCTGTGACAGCTTCCGTGGGAAAATTGACAGTTCCCGGTATAAGGACTACATTCTATCCATGCTGTTTGTGAAATATCTCAGTGATATCTCTAAGGAAAAACGCGCTGAGTATTTGAAGCATTATGAGGGAGACTTGCGCCGGGTGGAGCGGGCTATGAGCCGGGAACGTTTCGCTATAGATGAGGAATCTACCTTTGACTATCTCTATGCCAACCGCAATGATACGGAAATTGGTCAGAAAATCAACGTGGCCCTTTCTCACATTGAGGAACACAACAGCGGAAAACTTCGTAATGTGTTTCGGGCCATCGATTTCAACTCTCAGGTGGATTTCGGCGAGGCGAAAGAGAAGAACGCCACACTCCGCAATCTTTTAGAGGACTTCCACGGCTTGGATCTGCGGCCCAGTCAACTGGGTTCCGCCGACATTATTGGAGACGCCTATGAGTACATGATCGCTATGTTTGCCTCTGATGCCGGGAAAAAGGGTGGGGAATTCTTTACCCCCAGTCAAGTTTCCGAATTAGTGGCCGCCTTGGTGAAGCCCAAGGAAAACGACCGTATCTATGATCCTACCTGTGGCAGCGGAGGTTTGCTTTTGAAAGCCTATAAAAAAGTGCCCAGCGGAAAAGTCGCTATTTATGGTCAGGAACTCAACGCACAGACCTGGGCGCTGTGTACCATGAATATGTTTCTCCATGGGGTGGATGACGCCCGCATCTGGCAGGGTGACACACTCTCCAACCCACAAAACCTGGAGAATGACCAACTGATGACATTTCAGGTGGTGGTGGCGAATCCGCCGTTCTCTTTGGACAAATGGGACAGCGGTTTCCTTGCGGATGCCGAGGCCGACAGCAAAGGAAAAAAGAAGATGTCTGCTGATTTGGACAGACACCACCGTTTCGATTGGGGTGTTCCGCCAGCATCGAAGGGCGACTATGCTTTTGTGCTGCATATGTTGTCAAGTCTTGATGCAGAAAATGGCCGCATGGCTATCGTTCTGCCCCATGGCGTATTGTTTCGTGGAGCCAGTGAGGGCAAAATCCGCCGGAAATTGGTGGAGGAGCTGAATCTGCTGGACGCTGTCATCGGACTGCCCGCAAACCTGTTCTACGGCACCGGCATCCCCGCTTGTATCCTGGTGTTCAAAAAAAATCGTACCCGGCGGGATGTTCTGTTCATTGATGCTTCCGGCGAGGGTAATTTTGAGAAGGGGAAAAACCAAAATATCCTTCGGGACAGCGACATTGCTCGGATTGTCAGTACCTATGAGACCAGAGAGAAAAAAGTGGACAAGTATAGCTATCTGGCGGATTTCGACAAAATCAAGGAAAATGACTTTAACCTGAATATTCCCCGATATGTGGACACATTCGAGGAGGAAGAATTGGTGGATATTGATGAGGTAAAGCGGAATATCGCCAATATTGAGACAGAGTTGGCACAGGTACAGGAGCAGATGAAGAAATATTTGAAGGAATTGGGACTATAAAGGAGGTCAAATATGCTTCAAAATAAAGAAGACATTATCGATCAGCTACATGATTTGATAATAAAGGGAGATAAACTTGCTGGCTCGACAGACTCATATGGAAGTATTGTTTCATCAAAATTCAATGCATGGCGAGCAGAAGTACTTACAGTTCTGCGTTGCACAAAACTTAACATACCAGAATACATTGAACAAATCAGTGCATCACGAAACCGCAACCGTTCGGATATTAACGCTTTGAATTCCACTTTGAAAGCTATTGCAGATCAGTTAAACAAGGACATATTGTGCATTGAGCAAACAGAAACAATCAATTCTAATAGTGAATTAGAAAACATTTTTAATCGGTTTCACAGGATTGCTCGTCAGTTAAGAACTCGGCATAGTTCAAGGCCAACATTAACCATTACGGATGAATATGATGTGCAGGATCTGCTTCATGCTTTATTATTGCTAAAATTTGAGGATGTCAGACCGGAGGAATGGACTCCTTCCTATGCAGGCGGCTCTGTTCGGATGGATTTCTTGTTGAAAAATGAAGGTATTGTTATTGAAGTTAAGAAAACAAGAGCGTCCATGACTTCTAAAATCCTTGGAGAAGAACTTCTGATTGACAGAGAAAAGTACAAAGAACACCCAGATTGCAAAAAGTTGTACTGTTTTGTCTACGATCCAGAGGGACTTCTCGATAATCCTATTGGGATCAAAAAAGATCTTGAAAAAGATGCAGAAGATTTTATCAAGATTTTTATTCGTCCAGAATAGAGAGGCAGCTACATGATACCAGAAATCAAAAACCGGATTGAACAAATCCAGCAGGGAAAGTTGCCAACAGATTATAAGGAAACGAACGCAGGTATTGTTCCTGTGGACTGGACAGAAGTTTGTCTTGGAGATATTTATATTGAACGTAAAGAAGCCGGAAACGATATGTTACCGCTTCTAATGGTTTCGATACACTCTGGGGTTTCCGACGGCGAAGTTGACGAAGAATCTCTTCCCAAAAAGGTTAAGCGAATTGAGGACAAATCTCAATACAAACGTGCTGCGGTAGGTGACCTTGTATTTAATATGATGCGTGCGTGGCAAGGTGCAGTAGGTACGGTGTACACTGAAGGAATGGTCAGCCCGGCATATATAGTAGCCAAGCCAATAGGTCTAGCTAATTCACAATTTATGAATTACTACATGAAAACCAGTCGTATGGTGTACGCTATGCGCAGGCAATCATACGGTGTAACTGATTTTCGTCTGCGTTTATATTGGGACTCATTTACACCAATACAATGTGTCTTACCCCCAATAAAGGAGCAACAAAAAATTGCTGAAATCCTCACCGTACAAGACAAAATCATCGAACTGAAAGAAAAGCTGATTACCGAAAAGCAGCAGCAAAAAAAATATCTGATGCAACAGCTTTTATCAGGGAGAAAACGGTTGCCAGAATTTAATAATGAATGGAAAAAAGTACAGTTTAATGACGTACTCGCTTTTGGCAGTACCAATACATTTTCAAGAGATAATATGCAAAAAGATGCGGCTGGAGTAAGAAATATACATTACGGTGATATTTTTGTCAAGTATCATGAGGTGTTGGATGGATCTTGTAACATAATTCCATCATTAGTACCAGAAGCTAGTAGAAAGGTAAAAGAATATGTCTCAAACGGAGATATTATCATTGCTGACACTGCGGAAGATACTACGGCAGGAAAAACTATTGAAATACAAAATATTGGTGCGACAAAAATGGTTGCTGGCTTACATACAATGCTTTGCAGGCCAATTTGCGATTATTTTGTTTCTGGTTGGCTAGGATATTTTATGAACTCTGAGTATTACCATAATCAGCTCATTCCCTATATTGCAGGAGTAAAGGTTATGTCAATATCCAAACAGAATATTATAAAAACACATCTTTTAGTTCCGACAAAGCAGGAACAGAAAGAGATAGTCAGCCTATTATCTGCTGCAAATGAGGAAATTAACCTGCTCCAACAATCTTTAGAACAGGAGCGACAAAAGAAAAAAGCCCTGATGCAACTTTTGCTGACGGGGATTGTGAGGGTGAATGTATGAATGAATTACAAAAAGAAGTAGTAGGAACCGTGGATAAAGAAGCGGTTAAAACTTGGCTCAAAAACCAGATGTCGACACCATATGACACATATCAGCGAAGGTGTAAAATTGATCAAATGGTGGAGCAAGCGGCAAATTGTGCAGACTTTATTGTCGATATGGCAAAAATGTGCAATATTGACTTGGATAAGTTTGTCTGCTCAATGTTTGGATTAAGATAATTGAGAAAAGCGAGGCGGATTACTCCGTCCCGCTCTTTCCGCTTTTATCAGGCACTCGAAAAGGAGGCAGAACTATGGATAAAAGCGCATATCTGGAACGCAATGCCAGCCAGCAGCCAGCTATTGAACTGCTTCAAGCCATGGGCTACACATACATCACCCCAGCAGACTGTATCCTACAGCGGGGCAGTAGTTATCGTGTGCTGCTGAAAGATATCCTCCGCGGACAGCTGCGCAAGCTCAACCGTTACACCTATGCTGGCACCCAAAACGAATTCTCCGCCGCGAATATCGAGCGGGCCATTGAGGACTTGGACGCGCCGCTGACCGATGGTTTAGTGCGCACTAGTGAGAAAATCTATGATGCACTGCTGCTTGGAAAAAGTTATCCGGAAATTGTCGGCGAGGGCAGGCCGCTCAGTTTCAATTTGAAATACATCGATTGGGAACACCTGGAAAACAATCTGTTCCATGTGACAGAGGAGTTTTCCGTAGAAAGTCAGGACAAGCAGCATAACGCCCGTCCGGATATCGTCTTGTTTATCAACGGCATTCCCTTTGCGGTCATTGAGTGCAAAGCTCCATACATTCCGGTTGAGCAGGCGGTGGAACAGAATATTCGCAACCAGCAAAAAGAGTATATCCCGCAGCTTTATAAATTTATCCAGATTGTGATAGCCAGCAACAAAAATTCCGTGAAATATGCCACCACAAACACACCCAAAAAGTTTTGGAATGTGTGGAAAGAAGAGAATACCGCGTTTTTGGAAAATGCTCTGACGCGGTATGTGACAAACCGCACCCCTACAGAACAGGATCGAACGATCATTTCCCTCCTCTGCAAAGAGCGCGTGATGGAGCTAATCCGTTACTTTGTTCTTTTTGATGCGAATGTGAAAAAAATATGCCGCTATCAGCAATATTTTGCTATTAAGGAGATTTTCAAAACCATTCAGCAGCCGGATGAGAAAGGCAACCGGCGCAGCGGCGTCATCTGGCACACGCAAGGCAGCGGAAAGAGCCTGACCATGGTTATGCTGGCAAAGTATATTCTGATGGAACTGTCTGCCCACAATCCCCGTGTGGTAATCGTCACCGACCGCAAAGAGTTAGACCGGCAGATCGCCGCAACCTTTGCCCATACCCGGCTGAATCCGGCCCGCGCCTCCAGCGGTCGAAATCTGGTGAATCTGCTGGACAAGGGCAGGGCAGATGTCATTACTACTGTCATCAACAAATTCAACACGGCAGATAAAATGGAGTGCAAAAATCTCTCAAGGGACGTGTTCCTGCTGGTAGATGAGAGTCACCGCTCCAATTATGGGCTATTGGCTACCAAGATGCGGGCCGTATTCCCCAATGCCTGTTACATTGGCTTTACCGGTACTCCTTTGATGAAAAAGGAAAAAAATACAATGGCCAAGTTCGGTACGCTGATTCACAAGTATACCATACAGGACGGCGTGGAAGACGGAGCAATCGTGCCGTTGATTTATGAGGGACGCTTTGTGGAGCAGAACGTAGATGAAGAAAATATTGATCTCTGGTTTGAGCAAACTACCAAGCGGCTCACAGAGGCCCAGCGGGATGATCTCTCCCGCAAATGGAGCAGCATTCGCCGGCTGACCTCCACGGATGCCAGAATTAAGCGGATTGCTTTGGATATTAACAACCATTTTATTGAGGGTTATCAAGGCACTGCTTTCAAAGCAATGCTGGCCACCAACTACAAGCGGGACGCAGTTCGCTATCTGGAGTGCTTTCAGCAGTTTGGTGATCTCAACTGCGCTGTGGTGATCTCCCCGCCCGATATGCGTGAGGGCATAGAGGATGTAGACGAAGGTACGGATGACAAGGTAACAGCCTATTGGAACAGAATGATGAATCGATACGGTGATGCAGATACCTATGAAGATTCTATGAAAAATCAGTTCTGTGCTGGGGATATTGACATCCTGATTGTATGCAGCAAACTGCTGACTGGCTTTGACGCGCCAATTTGCCAAGTGCTTTATATTGACAAAGAACTGAAAGAACACGGCCTTTTGCAAGCCATTGCCCGCACCAACCGTCTGTACGAGGGAAAGGATTATGGCTTAATCGTGGACTACCGTGGGCTTATCGAAAAATTGGATACCGCTATGGATCTATACAGCGGCGCAGGGTTAGAGAATTTTGACAGCGGTGATTTGAAGGGCGTAGTGGTTGACGTCATGTCGTCTATCGGAAATCTAAGAGAAGCATTTACTAAGTTATCAGAGTTATTTTCCGGCGTGGAACATCCAGGTGACGCCGAAGAAGTGGAAACGTTTCTGGCGGATGAAAAACGCCGGGAAGACTTTTATAACCTTCTGTGTGCTTTTGGGAGAGCGCTCCATCGGGTTTTGAACACAGAGCAGGCTTATTCCGCACTTCCCAAGGAGGAACGTAAGCACTATCAAGATATGTTTATCTTCTTTTCTAAGGTGCGCCGAAGTGTAAAAATTCGTTATTGTGATGCAATCGACCATCGGGAGTATGAACCATTGATGCAGAATCTACTGGATACGCATTTATCCGTGGCCGGATTAAAGCAGATCACAGGTCCCATTAACATCTTGAACAAAGAAGATTTTGAGCGGGAACTGGAAAATTTGGGTTCGCTGCGGGCCAAGGCGGATGCCATTACCAGCAGACTGACCAAACGTATCAGTGAAAAATATCAAGAAAATCCCGCCTACTATGACAGCTTCTCCAAGCGAATCAAAGAGGCCCTGGATCAGTATCGAGATGGAGTAATCTCCGAAGCGGAATATCTGGCTAAAATGCGTTCAATTATGGAAGATTACCACGCAGGAAAAAGTACAGTCACATTCCCGGAGTCCATCAAGAGCAACGTTCATGCCCAAGCGTTTTACGGAGTTCTGTCTGCAATCTTTGATGAAACGCATGAAACAGAAATTTCAGCTGATTTTGTGGCAGAAATCGCGATAGAGATCACAGACATCATCGCGAAACACAGTCAGGTGGACTGGACAAACAACAAAAGCATTCATGACCGTATATCGCAGAATATTGATGACCTTTTCTACCAATACGAAAAAGAACAAAGGCTGAAACTGTCTTTTGATACAATTGATAAGATCATTGAAAATGTCAAAACAGTCGCACTGCGGAGGTTTTAATGGAAAGTCAATCGAAATTGGTAAGAACAGTGCCCTTTGAAAATGGCGAAATCTGCTATCATCTGGAGCGAAAACCGGTAAAAAATTTGAATCTGCGAATTTATAAGGATGGGATTGTATCTGTATCTGCAGACCAACAGGTGCCAATTAGTCAAATAGATTCTTTCGTAATAAGTAAAGGCAGATATATCTGTTCTGCTCAGAAAAAATTTACTGAAATGGCGCAATATGCCCCGCAACCCAAACAATATGTCAGCGGAGAAACATTTTACCTGCAAGGACGGGGATTACGGCTGAAGGTAGAGAAAAGTGCTTTGGATGAGATATCCTCAGATGGCATATATCTGTTTTTGCGTTTGACAGACACCTCTGATTTTACAAAAAAGCAGAAAATAGTTACGAAATACTTTGATGAACAGTGCAATATAGTGTTCTCAGAAATTATGGGGAAAACTTATTCTATTTTTCAAAAATATGATATTGCCATGCCAAAATTGAGAATTCGCAATATGGAGACGCAATGGGGGTCCTGTTCAGCTAAAAAGGGAGTTATCACTCTGAATAAAAGGCTGCTGGAAGCCCCGCGCAACTGTATTGAGTATGTGGTGATGCATGAATTCTGCCACTTGATCCATCCGAATCACTCCAAACATTTTTATGATTTTCTGACAATGCAAATGCCGGATTGGAGAGAGCGAAAGAAAACTTTAGATAAAAGTGCAGTGTACTGGTTGTAGGTCAACAGTCACAATTAGATAGATCAATAAACCACAACACCGGCCTGATATGCGGCAGAGCAGGGATGAGACACTTTGGTCCTATCCCTGCTCTTTTCATAAACAGTACTATACTGCTTTTATAGAGCAAGGTGAATAGATTGATTGGATTGTTCCGGCTTTTCTCCTCTGATAGATATGATTCCAGTATCAGGGTGAATAAAGATAACGGGCAGACGTTTCTTCTCAGCATAGACAACCGCTTGACCGATGCTGTTGTGAACCGTGCGGTCGTTATCATAAACGGCTACCAGGACATCAGCGTGATCAATCATATAGCGGTTGCGCACGAAAAAACTGTTGTGCTGATTTTCCGTTCCGGTAACGATCTGCTCCACACTGTGAGAAAGCAGGAATTGGAGACGATTTCGATTCTTTTCGTCCCACTTTGTATCATGATTGGGAAAGGGCATAACAACCGCCAATTCAATGCCGGAATATTCCGCCTGTTCTTTTAATCGAAGCAGAATCTCTCCAGACCATTGATCTGCCCCCAGACATCCGCCAACATAAAATCGCCGGACATCCTGTTCATAGAGCGCTACGAATTGATCACGCAGTCGTTTTTTCAGGCGCTTACAGCCTGTCATCTTTTCTTTATATCCGAATTTGAATCGAGTAGGCCGATGGCTGATAACTGCACAGGACTTCAGGTCCATTTCAAACACCTCTTTATTTTCATATATGTCTATATAAGCAGTTGCGCTTTTAAGTTATTATAACACAGACAAATTGCACTTACAATACAAGTATCAGACTTAGAGGGGTACTTGCTTATGATTGATTACAAAAATATCGGAGTACGGATCAGAGAGATTCGGAAAGAGCGAAAAATGACGCAGGAACAGCTTGCGGAAGCGGTTCATGTCGGCACGACCCATATCAGCCATATAGAGACGGGGCATACTATCCCCAGCCTGCAAACATTTGTTGATATTATCAATGCCCTGCATTGTTCAGCGGATGAACTGTTGTGCGTTGAAATTGCGGAAGCTAAACCGATTCTGAACAGCTGGCTGACCGAATTAGCCGCAGACTGCAGCAGCATGGAGGTAAAGATGATTACGGATATGGTTATTTCGCTGAAAGATTCTATGCGAAGGCTGCAAATCAGAGGAAATTAATGGAATATGATTAAGTGGAGTTTTCGTAAAATTTTTGAAACCCCTTGCGGCGAAAGGACTTTGGGACAATTTCGCTAAACAGTTTGAAAATGTCGATTTCTCTTTGCGTTGTAACGGGTTTGGAGCAGAGTCCCCAGAATTTTTACGAAAACTCAAGATGATTAATGAGTGAACTTTGTTTGAGAAACGAAGTTTACTCCTTCTATTTTTCCTGTTTGAATAGACATTATAGAAGGATTTGCAGAGAGCTGCAAGTCCAATTTTTTATGAAAAAATTTTTTCAAAAAAAGAAAAAATTTTCGTGCAACTACCCCTTGAACTCGGCTTAGTAGTGAGGGGTATCGA
>CAMWSZ010000053.1 GCA_947177005.1 uncultured Clostridia bacterium
GGTATAGTCTATGATAAAATTTCTCCTTGCGCATTGCCGAATATTTGGCTATAATGGGAGGTGCAGTAATAATGAAAGGAGACGGTCCGTATTGTTTGATTCCAAAGAGATGCCTGACTTGGAAAGTGAGCTTGGACCCATCGCAGAAAAAGAGCAGGTATGTCCTGGCGTCTACTTTCTGAGCGCGAAAAACGATGATGAGCTGCTGTCCAGAGACTACTATGCAGTCATGGAGAAGTCTCTAATTCCTCTTAAAGCAAAATCCTATGGGCGCAAGTTGTCCGGCCTGTGGCTTTTCTCCCTGAATGATGGCAGTGAAGAATACAAGATCATTCAATATGAGGTTGCGAAGTACCGCGCCCAAAATCATTTACCGCTGGACGAGCCGCTTCGAGCTACCGCCTTTTTCGCGGCTCAATCTTTTCCGGACTATTTCGGCGTGTTCCCGGTTCCGCTCCAAACGCCAAAAGGTTGTACTACTCGGCACTGGATTCTTGATAACGGTATCTATTGGATTGAAACAGATCAGTGTGAGGAAGTCCTGGCGGTCTGTTATCCTGTGTGGTCAAGCGAATTGTCTAACATCGCGGAGAAACTGGGAGAACAGACAGAATACGATAAGTCACACAATATAGAGAATACCCTGGGTTACATATTTTTCCCCATGAAAATCAGTTGTATCCCGCTTTATGAATTAATGCGGAAGCGGTTGGAATGGGCAGGAATCGTGATCGACAAACCGGCGTTGATGAACGCCCTATGGGATACTGCCCCTGAATACGTCTGCCTGATCAATCAGCAGGAGCAGTCTGGTAAAAATGATTTGTTTTCTGCACTGCTGATGGAATTGGGTATAGAGGTCGAGCCAAATATATCATTGGACAATGTGATTACGATTTTCCCAAATGCCGGAAAAAATTTTCTGCTGCTGAAAAAAGACAAGACCATCTGTCAAAGCAGGGCAGACTAATAAAAAGGAGGGCCGTATCAATGGCAGTTTGCTCGTTTTTAGGGAACCCGGAAATTTATGATGTGGAAATAGATTCCATGCTACAAAATGCGATTGATCGTGTTGTAAATGAAGCTGGGAAAACAGAATTTCTATGTTACCGCTCCATCACGAACGCTTTTTTCAAACAGTGCTTTTCATCTGTATTAAGAGCAAAGGCCCGCCATCCAGAGGATGTAACGATTACTCTTGTTCTTTCTGAAAAAGATTACAACGAGAAGGGAACCGATGGCATACCGGCCTGCATGGTCGATAAGATTATCTGCCTGGAAGAAAAATACTTTGAGATTGCAGGTGGAAAACAGATTCTGTTGTGGATGCTCCGGCAATCCACACATCTTATCAACGGCCTGTATAAAAACTTGTACGATCCAGAAAATTACGTTCTTAAAGTTGCCCAAAACAGAGTACGGAAAAAGGCGAACCTGCATATTGTTGATATCACAGATGCAGATACGGTGCAGGCGATTCTGACCTGCAACACGACTATGAATGAACGGGAACGCTATATCTTCGAGAGCTTAAATAACGGGGTTTGTGTAGAAGATATTGCAGCCACTTTAGGCATCGGCAAAAACAGAGTGAAACAAATATTAAGCCACGGATGCAAGTCGCTGCGCCAATGTATGCGGAAGCGGTATTGTAAAATGTACGATGAACGGCAAGAACAGCGGAAGTCGGTTTGCAGCGTTTTTTCGCTGGGCGAGGTTACATACGAATCCCTGAAAACCTTTGAATATATCGTCAACTTTCTGATATCCAAGTGTGGCGTAACACATTTTGAAATCAGCGCAGGCGATCAGAACTCCGGGTTCATGTATGTGTTGAAAAGATATAGAAAATCAGAGCAGCTTCTTTGCGATATGGAAGCTGCTCTGGATAGGACAAGCACTGACATGATAGACTGTTCTGACTTCTGTATCTGTAATCTGTCAAGCACTCCATCTGTGAAGAAAGAACATATTTTTCAGGCAAGGCATACCGTACTTGTGGACATGAGACAGGTTCGCGCTCAAATGCCGCAGGTCATTTAACAGGCGCGGAACGCGCCCTGTTCTTCCTGCGCAGACGTGCAGGAACGAGCGACCGAAGGGAGCGGCAAAGCCACGCCGTCAGGCGTGTTCGACCGGACGCAGAGCGCACGGTCTGGGGCCTGGGGAACCCCCAGCAAGCGACCCTGAATATCGAAAACGATATCCAGGGTCATTGCTTGCAAACGAGATAAGAACATATGTGCAACTGTACCAAAAGCGCATAGAACAGCTCTGGTAATCTGCTTATTCTAGCAGCCAATAAAATAGGAGGTATGCTGTTTGGGGAAGGATTAAGGTCGCAGTATGCCCTACGTTCAGAGTGAGAAGCGGGCATTATATACTTTCGGGTACATAATCGAATATTTCCTGTGCGCAGTTATGGTAATCGTCCAATAATTGTTTTAGAGTAATCTTTTCCATCATTTCACGCACCGCAGCGCCGATATCCTGATACGGTTTGTTCAATACAGATTTTATGTGCCTTCCAACGGGACAGTCCAACGAGGGCTTGGGATGAAATATCAAGAGATGCTCCAATCCGTCTGGCTCTACCGCATGATAGACTTCCCAAGCAGTAAGTGTTTCAGGGGATCGAATCAAATGTGCGCCTCCGATACCCCGTGCAATAGAAATGATTCCCTCTTTTTGCAGAACGCCCAGAATATTTCTGATTGCGGCAGGGTTGCAGCCAGTACTCTTTGCCAACAATTCGCTGGTTATTTTTGTCCGATCTTCATATTCAGAGATAAATACCAAACAATGCAGGGCTATAGAACATCTTGTGGTGAGTCTCATCGGGAAACACCCTCCAACGTTTTTGCTCTATTATACTACAAATAATTTCGTTGTAAATAGTAGATTGACAACGAACTGTGCTTGGGATATAATAATAGTCGTAAAAATTTTTTTTACAACAGGAGGTTACAATAATGCTGAACATGGTGACGCTGTACTATTTCAGCCCCACCGGAGGAACAAAAAAAGTTGCGGAAATATTTAGTTCAGAAATTGCCGGAAAAATCACGGCGGTAGATCTTGGGATGCGAACTGTGCAGCCCGAAAGTACAATTGGTGATGTTGCTGTTATTGCGGCACCCGTTTTTGGGGGGCGGATACCCGCTATTGTTGCAGATAAGGTCCGTAGCCTGAATGGAACTGGTAAAAAAGCTGTTACACTGGCCGTTTATGGGAACCGCGCTTTTGAAGATGCCCTTTTGGAATTGAATGACGCCGTTGCAAGCGCAGGTTTTCAAATTGTTGCATCCGGCGCATTTGTTGCACAGCACTCTATGGCACCAGAAGTCGGGAAAGGACGGCCAGACGAAAAGGACAGAGCAGATATCTGCGGCTTTGCCCAAAAGGTTTTGGCAAAGTTGGAGAGTGCCGCTGACAGCCAAGTGACTGTTCCAGGCAACCGCCCATACAAAAACAGTATGGGTATACCTGCGGCCCCCATTTCTAATCCCGCCTGTAAGCTGTGTGGAAAATGCAGTGCGGTTTGTCCTGTCGGAGCTATTTCATTGGAGAATCATTCTGTCGCAACAAATACGAACTGCATTTTATGTATGGCCTGTGTGTCTGCCTGTCCAGAACAGGCCCGTATCCTTCCGCCGCCCTTGCAGGCCAAAATGGAGCAAATGTTGGGCGCGTTAAAATCTATCCGCAGGGAAAATGAGTATTTCTTATAAAAAAGAAAGGCGGCAGGAATTGTGATAAAAGCTGTTTTTATGGATTTCTATGGAACCGTGACACATGAAAACGGGCCGATTGCGATGGAGGTTGTCCAAAAGATTTACAAAACGAGCAGTGCGGAATCACCGGAAGAAGTTCTTCGTTACTGGTGGACAGCCTTCCGGGAAAAATTGCAGGATGCAAATGGTGAGCATTTTCAAACGCAGCATGACATAGCACTGCGAAATTTTGAAGATTTGCTGGAGCATTTTGACTCCTCGGAATCGCCCCAAAAGCTCCTGGCCCGTATGGAAGAACACTGGTGTACCACAGCAGCTTATGTGGATGCCAAACCATTTATGGAAGCGGTAGACTGCCCAGTTTATTTTGTCACAAACAGTGACGATAAATATGTCTTTGCGGCTGCGGAAAAGAACAAATTGCATCCGGAGGGCATCATTACCAGTGAGCAGGCCCGGTATTCAAAGCCCCGCAAAGAGATTTTCCTGTATGCCCTTGAAAAAGCGGGATTGCATCCAAGTGAAGTGGTCCATATCGGCGATTCGTTGATTGGCGATATAGAGGGCGCGGAACAGGCGGGCATCAAAAGCATCTGGCTGAACCGAAACGGTGCTTCCGTTCCATTCGGCGTGACCAGCGCCAACGGACTGGATGAAGTTCTGACAGTATTAAGAGAGATGATGAAGCGCTGCTGATTTTCATCATACCGGGGGAGACCGTTTTCATCGACGGTCTCCCTCTGTTCTAATCAGGATTTTAGAGAAACTGCTGTATTACTTCGGCTGTATTCACTCTATTTTTTGTGAAATGCTCAATTTATGATTGGTTTGATTGAAAATCAGCGCGCAATTTGACGCAAACATCAACCTGCTTTTCAACTATCCTCACTTTCATTGACTTAACGGATTTCATGCGATACCATGTAATCAGGTTAAGAAAAACGCGCCACAAAATACCAAAAATGAAGGAGGATTTTTCATGAAAGGCTTAGCGTTTTATGGCATCCGGGATTTGCGGTATGAGGATGTCGCCGATCCCAAAATTGAGAAACCGGATGATGTCATCATCAAGGTCAAAGCCGCCGGTATCTGCGGGTCCGACTATGCCCGCTACAAGAAACTGGGACCCTATATCCCCGGAACTGTTTGGGGCCACGAATTTGCCGGTGAGGTTGTAGCGGTTGGCGAAGACGCCCAGGGACATTATGTCGGGGAACGGGTTGCGGCCTGTCCATCTATCGTCTGCGGAAAGTGCCATTACTGCCAGATCGCGGACTTTGCGAAATGCGAGAATCTGTACGCCATCGGCTCTCTGGAAAACGGCGGGTTTGCCGAATACGCAAAGATGCCCGCACAGAATCTGGTCCACCTCCCCGACAATGTGAGCTATGAGGAAGGCTCCCTGATCGAACCGTCCACCGTGGCGCTGCACGCACTGTTCAAGACCAGCATCAAAATGGGCGACGAGATTGCGGTCGTTGGCTGCGGAACCATCGGTGAAATGCTGATTCACTGGGCAAAGCTCTTCGGCGTTAAGGTCTACGCTTTTGACATTGTTGACGACAAGCTCCGCGAGGCAAAAGAACTGGGGGCGGATGTGGTCATCAACACCAAAGACGTGGAACCCAGCGAAGCCCTGCATGAATATACCCGCGGCGTAGATATTGCTTTTGAGAGCGCCGGAAATCCCATTACCGCCGGTCAGGTGCTGACTCTGCCCCGGAAGGGCGGTGAGGTCGTATACGTGGGTCTTCCCTACGGTGACGTACATATGCCCAGAAACTATTTTGAAAAGATCACCCGCAATGAACTTCATGTAATCGGTGCGTTTGGCGTTACGTCTGCTCCGTTCCCCGGAAAAGAGTGGACAACTGCCGCCGATGCGCTGGCCCGCGGTGCGGTGAACATCAAGAGCGTCATTTCCCATCGGGCGAAGCTGAGCGAGGGGCCTGGAATCCTTGAGGACATCATGGAGCATCCGGCAGGATACCGGAAGGTGATTCTGTTCCCTGAGTGGGACAACGAACAGAAAGAGGGCTGATGGTCATGGCGAGTAAAGAAGCCTCTATCATTCTGGACGAACTGGAAAAGACCTTTGATGCCGTCAGCGATACACAGATTGACGCCCTGATTGACAAAGTAAACGCCCATCAAAGGATTTTTGTGTATGCCACAGGCCGGTCCGGGCTTATGGTAAAAACCTTTGCCATGCGTCTGATGCAGATGGGAAGAACAGCCTTTGTCGTAGGAGAGACAACAACGCCATCGATTCAGCCTGGGGATTTGCTGGTACTCGCGTCTTCCTCCGGTACGACTAAGAGCGTGTGCGACTATGCGGATTCCGCAGCAAAATCCGGCATCGATCTGGCAATTATTACCTCGGATGCAGAATCCTACCTGAGCAGCAATTTTGATGTTACAGTTTCCGTTCGGGCCGACTCCAAAAATTCCAGCGGGGGAAACAGCATACAGCCTATGGGCAGTCTGTTTGAGCAGGCGCTGTTGGTTGTCTTTGATGCGGCTATCCTGAAAATGTCTCAGGGCGGCGATACTGCCCAGCGTATGCGGAGCAATCACGCCAACTTGGAGTAACCGTCTGTCAATGCTCGCTCCCCCAATATCATGAGAATAAGACAATAAAATATGGGGGTGCAGCAATATGGCAACATCAGAACGCCACAGTCAAATTGTAGCTATTTTGGACCAGTATAAACGGCTTTCCGTTGACGATCTGGCAAAGCTGGTCTACGCAAGTCCGGCGACAATTCGCCGGGACTTGCAGGTCCTGGAGCAGCAGGGGCTGTTAAAGCGGGTCCGCGGCGGAGCGGTTTCTGTGCAGGGAGACCATTTTGATCTGCCCGTATACCTGCGGACATCCAGCGAACGGGAGGAAAAGGAATACATAGCCCAGCTTGCCCAACGGTTCATCGGCAATTCTTCCACATATTTTTTTGATTCCAGTTCCACCTGCTGTTTTCTGGCGCAGAAGCTGTCCAGGTATTCCGGGCTGACTGTCGCTACGACGGGCTTAGAAATTCTGTCGATTCTCAAAGGTTTTGCCGGGGTTCGCCTGATTTCCTTCGGCGGCGAGGTGCGGAAGAATTACGATGAATTTACTGGACCTTTGACGATGGCTAATATCACTCAGTTTTACGCGGATACACTTTTTATGTCGTGCCGTGGCCTGTCCTATCAGGCCGGAGCGACGGAGACACATGGCACGAACGCAGCGATTAAGCAGCAGATGATTAAGCATTCCAAGCGATGCATTCTGCTGTGCGACAGCACCAAATTCGACCAGGAATTTTTCTACAAGGCGGCGGACTTTCAGGATATTGATTGGGTGATTACCGATAAAAAGCCCAAAGACAATAAGCTGTCCGGCGTTTTGAGAGACAAATTGATTTACCAGCAGGAAATGTGAGTTTGCGGAATGCGGACAATCGAGTGGAAAGGTGGAGAGAACATGATTGGAATCCTGGTAGCGACCCACGGCGAGTTCTCCAAAGGACTGTTAAACGCAGTGGAGTTGGTTTATGGGCAGCAGGAACAGGTAGAGGTGATCGGCCTGTTTCACGGGGATGGCGTTGAGGAGTTCGAGGACCATATGAAAGAGCTGATCGCCAAGCTGGATACCGGCGACGGCGTTCTGGCCCTGGTGGACATGGTTGCCGGAACCCCTGGCAATACCATTATGCGGCTGCTGCCGCAGTATGAAAACCTGCGGGCGATTGCAGGTGTCAATATGCCCATGCTGATTACCGCTGTTTCCGAGCGGGACGAAGCCGGCACTCTGGACGAGCTGTGCAAAACTTGTCTGGAAATTGGTGTGCAGGAGACTCTTTCCATGTACGAGCGGTACAAGGAAATTCTCGAAAACGAAGGCAACACAGACGACGAAGATTTTTAGGAGGTAAATTATGAGCAGCGTAGTATTGACCCGCATTGATGACCGTTTGATTCACGGACAGGTCATGACATCCTGGCTGAACTACACCAGCGCGACGAAGATCATGGTGGTGGATGATCAGACCGCCGCAGACCCCTTTATCAAGACCGTTCTGAAGAACGCGATCCCTGCCAATGTCGGCTTGGGCGTGTTCACCGCAGAGAAAGCCGCCGCCCGGCTGGTCAAGGGCTTCAAGGCGGATGACCGTGTCATTATTCTGGTGAAATACCCCAAAACCGTCTGGCAGATGATGGAGCTGGGCGCGAAGTTCGAGAAGCTGAATATCGGCGGCATGGGCGCGGCAAAGGGCCGGGAGAAGTTCTATAAAAACATCTCTATGTCGGATGAGGAACGGGACATCCTGAAGAAGATTATCGGCGCAGGCTGCAAGGTCGAGATTCAGATTATTGCCGAAGATACCCCTGTTGATGTGGCCAAGCTGCTGGAGTAAGGGGGACAGCACATGAAAATCTCACTGATACAAGCCATTCTGGTTGGCGTTGTTTACTACCTCGGCATTAACGGTACACCCTGGCTGTCTCTGCTGGGAAGTACGCTGCTTCAGAAGCCACTCGTAGCCGGTGTGGTCGTCGGGATTATCATGGGTGACCCAGTGGGCGGCGCGGCCATCGGTGCAGCGATTCAACTTCCTTTTATCGCGTATATCTCCGCAGGCGGTGCGCCCCCGACAGACCCCGGCCTTGCCGGTACGCTGGGAACGGCATTAGCGCTCGCTGCTGGGGTTTCTCCATCGGCTGCGATTGCCATTGCAGTGCCAATCGGACTGTTGGGCACCATTATTTGGGTGCTGCATATGACCATCGACGTATTCTTTGTCCATATGATCGACCAGGCAGCGGAAGAAGGCAATATGAAGAAAGCCGTATTCCTGCATATTGTTCCGCCGCAGATCGTGGCGTTCCTGCTGGGTGTGATTCCGGTTGCGTTGGGCTGCTACTTTGGCTCCGGCGTTGTGAGCAACATTATCGCCCTTCTGGAAGGCCGTCCACTCCAGGCGTTGGAAGTCATCGGCGGTATCCTTCCGGCAATCGGCATCGCTATGAACCTGCGCTCCATCAGCAAGCCGGGTATTCTCCTCTGGTACATTCTGGGTTTTATCCTTGCCGTCTATATGGGCCTGGAAACGATGCCGATTGCAATTATTGCCGGTATTGTTGCCTATCTCTACACGGAACAGGCTGCCAAACAGGAGCTTCAGCCTGCACCGGCTGCAGCAGCAGCTTCTGACGACGATGACGATGATGATTTCATCTGATGAGGTGTAACTATGGAAGAAAAAAGAGTTCAGTTATCGAAAAAGGACGTCTTTATGGCGTTCCTGAAATGGACGTTCTTTTCCCACTGCAACTACAACTATGAGCGTCTACAGGCCAGCGGCGTACTCCAGTCCATGTCCCACCTGCCGGAAAAGCTGTATCCGGGGGACAAGGAGGAGCAGCGAAAATTCATGCTGCGCCATATGTCCTTCTACAATACCGAACCTCACTTCGGCGGCATCATCAACGGTATGGTGATTGCTATGGAAGAAGAGCGCGCCAATGGTGCGGAGATCAGCGACGAGGCGATCAACAGCCTAAAAACCGGCCTGATGGGGCCTATGGCGGGTATTGGTGATACGCTTTGGCAGGGAACCTTCCAACCGATCATGCTGGCAATCGGCATCAGCCTTGCTTCGGCAGGCAACCCGCTGGGCGCACTGGTATTTGTGGCGCTGATGGTGGCAATTATGATTCCGATTGGGTACTTTATGTACATGAAAGGCTATAAGACCGGCAAAACCGGTGTGGAAGCCATTCTGAGCGGCGGCAAGATGAAGCAGCTGATTCAAGCAGCATCCATCATGGGTGCAACGGTACTCGGTTCTCTGACCGCCAACTATGTTACCGCGAAATCGACGCTGACCCTGACTGTCGGTGCAGCGGAGATGTCCTTACAGCAGGATATTTTGGATAAACTGCTGATGGGCGCACTTCCTTTGGGCTTCACAATGCTGACTTTCTATCTGATCAAAAACAAGCAGATGAAATCCACCACTGTTATGCTGATTCTTGTCATAATTGGTCTGGCACTGGGTTTGACAGGAATTTTAGGTGGTTAAACACAGCATCTCCCCAAACGCTTCACAATATTATAAATAAGTTACCAAGCTTTATTGTGTAATTTGTATGTTGAACCTGCAGGAGAGGAAAAGGTGCTAAGGGAAATTATTGATTCCCTTAGCACCCTTTTTATAGTTATTGGCAGGTAAGATGCTATCTTGTAGTTGTTCGCACACCCAAAGTCAATAGAAAAATAGGGCGGTAAAACGCCCTGTTTTTTTATATCTATCTTTGCAGAAACAGTCGAACAAACAGGTCCTGCCGTGAACTGCAAATAAAACAACGAGTCACTTTTTATAACCTTGTTAGAAGTTTTGTCTATTCCTGCGAATAATGCACAAAATTCATTTTTTATGGATATTAGGTAATAAAGGGACATATCGGGGATGAGAAATAATAAGACCGCTTGATGGGGAAGAACTTGAACCGTTAAACAGCGTTATCCCTCCATTAGTGACTCATTAAGCATATTGCAAGCACTTGACAAACGGGGAGATAAGTTTCTGTGCATATCGAAAAGAATTTTTTAACCCGCTCAAAAGATGAGCAGGTTATCGTGTATATTTTATGTGCGGATGGATTCTCCTGAGACGGGTAACTTAAGGCTAATGAACTCATAAGCAAGAATCGACACAGATTGATAAAAAGGGCACTATCTTATAAAAATTCTACAAAAATAAATTTTTTAAATACCAGAAAGTACCGACATTTAACCTGTATACTTAGAAGCGGATTAAAACAGCACCTTGAAAAACAGCGGGACGGGTTTCCGCTTATAAACACTATGTAAGTGCTGCATCCTGCATTGGTTATGCAATCGTGATATCTGGATAACCGTCCGGCACTGGTAACGCCGCAGACGCGGGATGCACCGCAAAACACCGTACCGCAGGTTAAAAGGGGGATACTGAGGGAATGGCCTGGGCAGCTTCGTCAACTGCCGTCACCATCTGTCCGGTTTCGCGCTGCCATACCAGGGTAGGCTTACATAGCTCCCGTGCCGGGGATGAGCAGTAAGGCGGTCACGCCGCCTGATAATACGGCACATATTCTACAGATGATTCGCGGAGAACCCCGCGCCGGTCATAAAAATTAAACCACTAAAAGAGGATGATACAACAATGCTTATTCCAATCAGCGAGATTAGCGTCAATGCCG
>CAMWSZ010000054.1 GCA_947177005.1 uncultured Clostridia bacterium
TGCATTCCTTGATCCACCGCAGGGCCGCGATCCCCTCCGGGGTGTTTACATGGACCCGACCGTCTTCGTCGAAAAAGGGACAGCCAAAGCAGCGCAGCAGGGTCATGATATGGGTATCCCCCTGCTCATCCCCGGCATACATCATCATAGGAGAAACCAGGTCAGGCAGGTTTTCTTTCAGCGTCTGCAAAATGTATTCCCATTCCTCCTGTGTCCAATTCTGCATGGTCTGGGGGTCGCCGCTGACGAATTCCTCCAGCCCCGCCTGCCGGAACAGCTCTGCATTAAAACATATCGTATTCTGAAGACCAAGGAAGGGAAGCATATAGGTTCTGCCCTTAAACTGACTGCTCTCCCAAAAGCTCTGGGGGATATCGGCGCGCAGTTCACTGCTGATAATATCGTCCAGGGGGACTACCCGCCCGGTATGTATGTAAGTGGACATATTGAAAAATCCCTCGTACAAGACATCCACCGCCTCCGGGGTATCAAAGCACGCCGGGATCTCCTGATCCTCCCGGGTCAGTTCGAATTCCACCACCTTGAACGTCACGTCCGCCGCATCATACTGCTCCGCAAAAGCGTTTCCCGCTTTCTGCAAAAAACCAAACGCTGCATCAATCTCACTGTCAGCATAAGTTGTCATCCGCAAAACAGGGACCTTGACAATAACCGTCACCTCAGGCTTTCTGGCGCTGCCGCTGCACCCAGTCAGCAGGCCGCACAGCACAACAACAGCCAGAAGCAGGTTAAACAGAGCCGATTTCATCACTTTTTTCTCCTTATAAATATTTAACATTGCCTGTTACAATAAGAACTGCCGCAGGGTATCCAGCAGTACGGGGATATCAATTGGCTTGCCAACATGGGCGTTCATCCCTGCATTCAGCGCGGCCTCCTGGTCCTCCTTAAAGGCGTTGGCCGTCATGGCAATAATCAAAATCTCCGCCAGCGCCGGATCTTCCAGCTTCCGGATCGCCTGACTCGCTTCATAGCCGTTCATAACCGGCATCTGGATATCCATGAGTACCGCGTCAAAATATCCGGGGCTGGAGTTCTTTACCGCGTCCACTGCTTCCTGTCCATTCTCTGCCGTCTCAATCAGGAACCCCCAATCCTGAAGAAGCTCTGTGGCAATTTCCCGGTTGAGCTCATTGTCCTCCACCAGCAGGAGCCTCCGCCCTTCAAAGGACACCTCGCTCTCCTCCTGCGGCGCTTCCTCCGCCCTTTCACCGCAGAGCTTCCGCAGCGTTCGGTTCAGCGCAGAAGGAAACAGCGGCTTGCTGACAAGTGCTGTGACACCGGCTTCTTTTGCTTCTGCTTCCAGCTCACCCCAGTCATAGGCGGTCATCAGGATGACCGGAACCTCCTTTCCTGCCAGCTTCCGAATGTGCCGGACGGTCTCCAGACCGTTCTGATCCGGCATCTGCCAGTCG
The DNA here is from genome assembly GCA_947177005.1 of uncultured Clostridia bacterium. GTDB lineage: Bacteria > Bacillota > Clostridia > Oscillospirales > Oscillospiraceae > Pelethomonas. The sequence goes on from CAMWSZ010000054.1 coordinate 1,437, forward strand.
ATCATATAGAATCCGAAGCGGTCACCGGTCTCCAACGCCTCCCTGGTGCGGGCCACAGCTTCTTTGCCATACACCGTCCACTCCGCCTGGAATCCAGCCTGACACAGCATCTGGCTGACGCTCTGACAGGTATCCATGTCGTCGTCCACCACCAGCGCATGGACGCCAGCAAAGGCAGCAATGGGTTCGGCCTTCCTGTCCTTGTCCTGAAGGCTGAAAGACAGGGAGACCACAAATTCCGTCCCCTTCCCCTTTTCGCTGTGAACCGTAATGGTGCCGTTCATCATATCAACGATGTTTTTTGTAATGGACATACCCAGTCCTGTCCCCTGAATGCCGCTGACCGTAGAGGTCTGCTCCCGGGTAAAGGGCTCAAAAATGGTGGCGGCGAACTCCTCGCTCATGCCGATGCCGGTATCCCTGACCCGAATCTCATAGTCTCCCCAACCGGCCCGCTTCTGTTCCTTTTCAATCAGGCGGAGTGAAATACTTCCCCCGGCGGGCGTAAACTTCATGGCATTGGAGAGAAGATTCAGTAATATCTGATTCAGCCGGAGTTTGTCGCAGTAAATGTCTTCGTCGGTCACATTCACCGCGTCAACATATAATGCCAACTGCTTGGCGTGAATATCCGTCTGAATGATATTTCGGATATTCTGAAGGAGCTCCGCCAGATTTTCCGGCTTTTCGTCAATGACCATCTTTCCGGACTCAATACGGCTCATATCCAGCACGTCATTGATGAGGCTGAGCAGGTGGCTGGAGGACTGTCCGATCTTTGTCAGGTAATCCCTGACCTGCGCGGTATCGTTGATATGGGAGGCAGCCAAATCGGTAATGCCGATGATGGCATTCATTGGAGTACGATTGTCATGGGCCATGTTGGTAAGAAAGGTGGTTTTGGCGCTGTTGGCCTGCTCCGCCAGATCAAGGGCCTCACGCAGCTTTTCCTGATGAATCTGCTCCAGCCGGGCCTGCGCTGCGGACTGCCTGCTCCGCAGGACCAGCAGCAGGACCAGCACCACCGCCGTGCCCATTGCCACAAAAACCAGCAGCACAAGCCGAAGAATGCCGATGCTCGGAGCCACGAAAACCGAACGGGGGGCCGAGATCACAAAATACCAATCGACATCGTTCATCATGTGTGTGAAGCGCATCAGTTCCCGCTCCTGATCCTTCCCAAAAGAGATGGTGAACGACTCGTCCCCTGCGATCCGCTCCCGAATCTCTTCTACGTCCGTACTGTCGTCCAAATGGTATTGGGCAATATCCGTAAAGAAGTTGTCACGCTTCTGGAGGTTGTGGCTTCGGTTGATATTGACAATATAATTGCCCTCCCGGTCGATTACGCTGCTGTAGCCCTTTCCATTGTAGCTGTCAATCTTGAGCTCACTGGCCAGCGTGTCGAGGTGGAAACGGCACAGGACATGAGTGAAGGTCTTTTCCTCCACAGTAAAAGGTGTGATCTTCATGCCAAACAGCAGGGACTCCCGCTGGGTGGTAACGTTTATCCCTCTGTCATCGTTGCGGGCAACGAAGCGGTTTTCCCCATTCCGGCACAGAGCCTCAATGTTCTCCTCTTTCCTGATAAAGAGAGCGCCATAATAAAGGTTTCCGTCCTCATCCCGCAGAGCCAGGTCGATACAGCCTGTGCTCTCTTCCTTTAGATGCAGCAGCTCCAACAATTCGCGGATTGTACCGCACTTTGCCTGCCGGCACTCCACTCCCACACCAGCCAGAGTATTCCAGCGGTATTCAAGCGATTTTATAATTGCCACCTCATCGTGAAGGGCCAACTCATCCATGGATTGAATGGATAGATCAATTACCTTTTCGGTTACCGCAAAATAGAGACTGGATATTCCGATTCCTATAGCCAGCATCAGAACCAGAACCAGCAGTACCCTGCTGAGCCAGCCCTTACCTGCTGCGCCTTCCCTCTGCTTCATTTTCAACATCCCCGTTCACGATTAAGGATCTTTATCTCCTCTATATGACTAAATTTTGGATATATAGTATAGCACTTTCCCTTGTCAATGACAACAGTTTTTTCAACTTGCCATGAAAAATTTATACGTCTCAGCCGAATCAGATTTTTACTCGTTCTATAGTTTTGGTCAAAAGTGGATCACTCCAATGTATACGGAAAAACTGGATCAGAGGTCCTGTGCAAAATGTCAGGAGAACGGTGCCGATACCGATAATCTTCCACTGAATTTCCGTTTGTACACCAGTAAAATATGCTGTACAGACACACAGAATATCCAGGATGATTCTCGCAAAACGAAACGGAACTTTTTCTCCTGTCAATACCTCTGCCACATATCCGGCCGCATCATAGGGAGACATGCCCATATCCGCAGAAATATACAAAGCATCACCTATACAGATCAGTAAAGCGGCCGCCGCCAATGCAGCAATCCTAACCGGGAATGTATGAAAAGGGATTTCGGTTTTTGCCGTCAGCCACATAACAAGATCTGCTGTATATCCGACAAAAATCATATTAAATATGGTTCCAAAGCCAATAAACTCCCGCTTAACAAAGAAAATGAGCAGCAATATTCCCATATTAACAAGCAGCTGGAGCGTTCCAAACTGCAAACCTAAGGCAGTACAAATCCCTGTATTCATCGCTGTAAAAGGATCTGCACCCATTTCTGCCAGTTTGAACAATCCAACAGCGATGCCTACCATAAAAATACCGGCAATTACTGCGAAAATACGTACAAAATAAGTTTTAGAATATCTCATAGTTCCAATACTCCTTTCTAAGTGCGAGGGAATTTAGATGCAAAGGGCCAGGGGAAGCACCCCTCTAATTTAATTTCACAGCTTGTTCTAAATTATAGCAGATCAACCTGCTTGCTGCAATACGTATAATAGTATAAGGAGCAGATAGGGAAAACTATCTGCTCCTTTAATCTGTTCCATACATTACATGCTGTTAGTTTCTCGCCTCTTCTTTTTGCTTGGTATCTACCCGCTGGCTCAAACCGGCTGAGATATTGAAGCCGGTGACATTATTTTTTGCATTTCCCCGCCCCTCCAGCGCATTAATGAGATCAATGTCATTTATGAATGCTGTTAACCGTGCTTTTGCTTCCGCATATAATGAAAGAACAAACTGGAGGTAGAGTATCTATGAAGCGATGTGTCCCACTGGAAGCAGCGGCAGAGGCCGTCTGTGATCAAAATTCTATTCCGCCGCTGATTTTTCAGCTGCCGTCTGAACAGGGGCGAAAAGTTCTGGAGAAAACGCAAGATTCCCCGGTCTATCTATATCCGGCGGATATATCCGTCAGTGAAGCTGACACTGTGAACTGGGGTACAATTCCGGTCTATTTCATCAGGCCAAAGGATAAAGTCCCCCGTCATGTGATCTTCTATATCCATGGCGCAGGATGGGTATTCGGCAGTTTTCACACCCACGAGAAACTTGTCAGAGAACTAGCCGCTAGAACAGACTCGCTTGTGGTATTTCCGGAATATTCCCGTTCGCCCGAGGCAAAATATCCAACCGCCATTGAACAGTGCTACTTTGTACTTTCACACCTCCGGGAAATCACCGGAGATCTCTGTCCTGCGCTCTGTCAGGATACCCTGACCGTTGCCGGTGACAGTGTTGGAGGCAATATGTCGATTGCAATGACATTCATGGCAAAACAGCGAAAGGGATCCAAAATTCAAAAGCAGCTTTTGTACTATCCCGTAACCAACGCCTGCTTTGATACGCCCAGCTACTGCCGGTTTGCCACAAATTATTATCTGTATCGTGCGGGAATGCAATGGTTCTGGGATCAATATACTGCCTGTGAAGCCGACCGGCGGCAAATCACGGCCTCTCCCCTGCAAGCTGGTACAGACTTCCTGCGCGGACTGCCAAAGACTATGATTATCAACGGGCAGGCGGACGTTCTGCGCAGTGAGGGCGAATCCTTTGGGAAAAAACTCCGCTGTGCCGGTGTGGAAGTTACGACACTTTGTCTGCCGGGCATCATCCATGATTTTGTGATGCTCAATTCTCTTGACCAGACAAACGCCTGCCGGAGAGCAATGGATGCCTCTATCCGATGGATCAATCAAAACAATCAACAGCTCTGTATTCCGCATTTTTTACCTGCATATAATGTCAGTAATCAGGAGGGTACTTTATGAACAATTCGTCATCCTGTAGCTATTCCAAATTTCCCTTTCATTCGGCCCTATACGGCAGGGCACGAGCAATGGCAAATATTGCAGGCAGTAAAACTTTTCCTGATGTATCAGGTACTGTAGGTTTTTATCAAACGGAAAAGGGCGTGATCGTCTGCACTGAAATCAAAGGACTCCCCCAAAACGCTCTTCCCTGTCAGGAACAGATTTTTGGATTTCATATCCACAAGGGAACTGACTGCGGCGGCAACATGGGCGATCCGTTCGCAGACGCTATGTCGCATTACGATTTAAGCGGCTGTGCGCATCCATACCATGCCGGAGATCTGCCGCCGCTGTTTGGAAACAATGGATTTGCATTCTCCGCATTTTTAACCAATCGTTTTTCTGTAGAAGAAGTGATTGGCAGAACAGTCATTATTCATGATCACCCAGATGATTTTACAACTCAGCCATCAGGCAATTCCGGCACAAAAATTGCCTGCGGAGTGATTCGCAAAATACTGGTTCAATAATTTTTGCGGTGCCTTCCCGGCATTACTGCTGAAAGGCTAAATATAAATCCATTTTCACCCAGCCGCCGGCCACCGTAACGGAGGCATCGCTGAGCATCTGTCCCACAAGGGCGATCTCGCCGTCCCTGGGATACTGCTCGCTGCCGGTCAGCTCGCCGTAGGTCTCTACCAAAGCGGGGTCGCGGAATTCCGGCTGGAGCAGATCTGCCATACGCTCAACCGAGTGCTGATATTCCGGGGCGTACTGTCCCTGGATATAGAGACGGAGTCCCTGCTCCTCCCGGACCAGCCGCAGGCCGATTTCACGGCAGCCCGCCATTAACAGCGCGTTGTTCAGTTCGCTGATGACGAGATTCATGCGCCTGCGGACCCGAAACATGCGTTTTTTCATTCTTTGAAGTCACTCCTCATCCGGTTCCGGCTGCACCGACTCGATCACAGGCACCAGCAGCAGACACACAAGTCCTGCGGCGAAACCGTTATTGTATAGATTCATTCCTCCGTGGAGGATGCTGGTATTTTGTACAATGGTCATATGCAGAAAGCCCGCCGCAACCCCCCAGCGCCACCCGAACTGTCCGGCAATGGGAGCCAGACAGGTGCAGAGCAGGGTGGCCAGCAGCACGCCCGGGGAGCTGATGGGCACCTGGATCATCAGCAGTGACGCAATCACCGCCCCCGCCATGACCGGGACAATATTTCTGGGGTGTTTGCCGAAGGCTGCGAAGCCGGTCATGGCGAACAGACAGCATACCAGCGGACCATTCAGCCGCACGCCCAGCGGGTACAGTGCCAGCAGATAGGCCAGACCAATCAGGCCCACCAGCGCCATATTCACCAGCGTACAGCCCGGACCGTCCAGAAGCACAAAGTCCGCCACCGCACGGCCGGAGTGGTGCAGGACGCGCTTGTACATGTCCCAGCTCCGGCAGCCCAGCCGGATTCCTGCGGCCAGCAGTCCGGCCAGCAGCAGAAGCATCATGACGCACAGCAGGATATGGCCCTCGCCGCTCCAGCTCCCCTCAACGCTGAAATCTACCCCAAAGCCCTTAAAAATGCTGGCCATTCCCAGACCCAAAATTCCTGCGGCGAAACCGACGTTGTACAGATTGTAGCCCCGGTGAACGTGGGGCGTAAAGCGGGCGATTGCCGGCAGCAGGAACCCGATCACCAGACCGCAAAGCGCCATTGCCAGCCAGCGGAACCCGGGCCGTACCCGGATCATCAGGAAGCTGACCATGGGGGAGAGGCAGGTGCCATAGAGGGTGAGGTAGAGGTAATTGGTAAATTTTTCCTGCCTGTAACGGGAATGGAGCCAGCCGCCTATAATAATCGGGGCAATATTGATCAGATTTTTCCCCAGAAGCGCAAAACCGGCCATTAAAAACAGACAGGCCAGCGCCGCGCCTGTCAGACGCAGCTTCATTTTTCGGAGCAGCAGGAGGCTCACCCCCAGCACCAGCGCCGCGTTCAGCAGCGCCGCGCCCACGCCGCCGGTTGCCATTGGGTCCGTAATCAGACCGGCCTCGCTGATTTGGATTTTCCACCAGCCGGTGAACAGGGAAAGATCCGGCTGGGCCAGCACGGCAAACATCAGCAGTAATCCCTCCAGCGCCAGCAAAATTCGTTCCAGATATTTCTGCGTGCCGCCTGTCCGCAAAGCTGTCATGGCTCTGCCTCCTTTCTTGAATCCCTGATACCTGTTTCGGAAAGCTGACGTATTTCGGCGAAAACCCAGCTTTATCCAATAAAACAGGGGCAGGACGGGTATACCCGGTCCTGCCCCTGGCGGTGTTCAGCGAACCGCAATCGCTTCAATTTCAATGGCGGCGTCCTTCGGCAGACGGGCGACCTCCACCGCGCTGCGGGCCGGCGGATTGCCGGGGAAAAATTCGGCGTATGCCTCGTTCATCGCGCCGAAATCGTTCATATCCTTCAGGAAAACGGTGGTCTTGACAACGTTGTCCATGGTCAGACCGGCCTCCTTCAGAATGTTCTGGATGTTCAGCAGCGACTGCCGGGTCTGCGCACCAATGCCGCCTTCGGCAAAATTGCCGGTAGCCGGGTCAATGGGCAGCTGCCCGGAAGTGATGACAACGGAACCGCCGTCGATGCCCTGGGAATAGGGGCCAATGGCTGCGGGAGCGTTTGCGGTGGAAAGTACTGTTTTCATGGTAATATGTCCTCCATATTTTGATTGTCCTATGTTGTTATGCGCCGAAATCAGCGGCCGCCTTTTTCAGCATCTCACGGATGGGCAGGTGGTAGGGACACCGCTCCTCGCACGCGCCGCACTCCACACAGTCCCCCGCTTTGGCGGGCATGGCGTCGTACCGGGTACGGGCCCAGGTCTCCAGACCGTAGCGGCTGAGGTAGCCGTGGAGGGTGAACGTGTGGGGGAGATTGATTCCGGCGGTACAGGGGGCGCAGTAGCCGCAGCGGCGGCAGAAGTTCGTGCCCAGCGCCTGACGGATCTCCGCCATTTTTTCCTTGTCCGCAGGGGTCAGCGGCGCGGACCCGGCAGACGTGTTCTGCACGACCTCATCCGGACGGTACATACCGGGAATCACAAGCGATACGTTGGGGTTGGACAGTACAAAGCGGAGCGCAAGAGCCGCGTCCTCAATCGCGCCGCCTGCCAGCGGCTTCATGCAGATAAACCCGATTCCCTTTGCATGGGCTTTTTTTATCAGGTCCGTGCCGTGGGTCTCGACGATGTTGTAGGGAAACATGATCGTTTCCACCCAGTCCAGCTCCAATCCCCGTGCAAAGACGTCGGGGGAGTGGGCCGTCAAACCGATATGACCGATTTTACCGGCGGCTTTGGCTTCTTGCAGCGCCTCCAGTGCGCCGTCCGGCCCGCAGACCTGCTCCAATTGTTCCAAAGTGGGGTTGTGGATCTGATAGAGGTCGATATAGCCGGTGCGCAGATTGTGCAGGCTGGTGCCGATATCCGCCTGCATGGCGGCCCTGTTCCGGGACATGGATTTGGTAGCCAGGATGAATTTGTCCCGATGCCCCTCAACCGCCTGCCCGATCAGTTCCTCGCTGACCGTATAGCCCCGGGCGGTATCAATATAATTGATCCCGTGTTCCCGCGCCGCCGCCAGCAGTGAGACGGCCGCGGCGGCGTCGATCCGCTGAATCGGGATGCCGCCGAACCCAACGCGGGAAACCTGTAATCCTGTGGCGCCCAGTGTTACATACTCCATTTTTTCCCTCCTTATTCCTGCTCTGTGTCTTCGTCAGATTGTTCCGTTTGTATTGTTTCGGACGGTGCTTCTTGACCGTCTTTTTTCTCGTCCGTTTTTTCGTCAGTCTCTTCCTCCGGTTTCTCCAGAGAGACAGCGGGCATGGGAATGGCTTCACTGATGATACTGATATGCTTTGCAGGCGCTTCAATCGAGTTGTCCTGCCGGTTTTGGGCAGGAACGCCGTAGTATTCCTCCATTTCCGGGTCGCGGCCCTCCAGAATCGCCATCATCTGCGCACCGGTAATGGTCTCCTTTTCAAAGAGGTAGGAGGCGATCTCGTCCAGCTTTTCACGGTTTTCTTTCAGCAGCTCCAGCGCCTCGCCGTGACAGCGCCGCAGCAGCTCCACAACCTCCCGGTCCGCCGCGGCAAAGGTCTCCTGCGCACAGTTCATGCTGTAACCGCCGTCCAGATAGTGGCTCTGCACGCTGCCCAGCGCCATCATGCCGAAGGTTTCGCTCATGCCGAAACGGGCCACCAGATTCCGTGCCAGTTCTGTAGCGCGTTCGATGTCGTTGGCCGCGCCGGAGGTCTGGGTGTCGAATACCAGTTCCTCCGCGCAGCGTCCCGCCAGCAGGGTACGGATCTCCGTGAGGATATCGTCCTTGCTCATGAGGAATTTTTCCTCCTCCGGCAGGTGGAGCGTATAGCCCAGTGCGCCCTCGGTATGGGGGACAATGGTGATTTTTGTGACGGGCTGGGCATTTTTTTGCTTGGCCGCCGTCAGGGCGTGGCCTACCTCGTGGTAGGAAATAATGCGCTTTTCCTGTTCGGTAATGACGGTGCCCTTCTTTTCCGCGCCGGCGATGACCACTTCAAAGGAGGCAAGCAGATCCTCCTGGTTCACAGCGTGACGTCCGTGGCGCACGGCCCGCAGGGCGGCTTCGTTGACCGTGTTCGCCAGATCCGCGCCCACACAGCCTGCGGTCGCCTGCGCGATTTTCTCCAGATTGACGTCCTCCGCCATGCGGATTTTGCGGGTATGGACCTGAAGCGTCGCCAGACGGCCCGCCAGATTGGGACGGTCAACGGTAATGCGGCGGTCGAAACGGCCCGGACGCAGCAGGGCTTTATCCAGCACTTCCGGACGGTTGGTGGCCGCGAGAACAATAATGCCCTTGCTGGGGTCAAAGCCGTCCATTTCGGCCAGAAGCTGATTCAGGGTCTGCTCGCGCTCATCGTTGCCGCCGCCGTAGCGGGAATCTCTGGTTTTGCCGATGGCGTCGATTTCGTCGATGAAAATGATGCAGGGGGCGACCTTTGCCGCTTCCTGGAACAGGTCGCGGACACGGCTTGCGCCCACGCCCACGAACATCTCCACGAACCCGGAGCCGGAGATGGAGAAGAAGGGAACCCCCGCCTCTCCGGCCACGGCCTTGGCAAGCAGGGTCTTACCGGTACCCGGAGAGCCCACCAGCAGCGCACCCTTGGGCAGCTTCGCGCCGATGGCGGTGTATTTGCCGGGGTTGTGGAGGAAGTCGATGATCTCCACCAGGGACTCCTTGGCCTCGTCCTGTCCGGCCACGTCGTTGAAGGTCACGCCGGTGGTTTTCTCCATGTAGACC
>CAMWSZ010000055.1 GCA_947177005.1 uncultured Clostridia bacterium
CCTTGTGTTTTCATCATCTCAAACCTCCTCTGGTGCTGTAATATAACCGGTCAGCGCACTGGCGGCGGCGGTAGCGGGGCTGGCAAGATAGACCTCGCTGTCCACATGGCCCATACGGCCTACGAAATTGCGGTTTGTGGTCGAGACGCACCGCTCCCCGGCGGCGAGGATACCCATATAACCGCCCAGGCAGGGGCCGCAGGTGGGCGTGGAGACCACCGCGCCCGCGTCGATCCAGGCGGTCACATAGCCGCGCTCGACGCATTCGCGCATGATCTGCATAGTGGCGGGGATAATGATGCAGCGGACGCCGTCCGCGACTTTTTTGCCGTTCAGGGTACGGAATGCAGTTTCCATATCCTCCATGCGTCCATTGGTGCAGCTGCCGATAACAACCTGATCGATTTTAATGTTATGGAGTTCCTTGGCGGGACGGGTATTTTCCGGCAAATGGGGGCAGCTGACGGTGGGGACGATTTGAGAGAGGTCAATGGAGACAGTCTGTTCATAGACGGCATCCGGGTCCGCCTCATATATAACGGGCTTCCGTTCGCACCGTCCCTCCATGTACTCTATTGTGCGCTGGTCAACGGGGAAGATACCGTTTTTCGCACCGGCCTCAATAGCCATATTGCAGATGCAAAGGCGGTCGTCCATAGAGAGGGAGGCGACGCCGGGGCCGGTAAATTCCATACTGCGGTAGAGCGCACCGTCCACGCCAATCTGTCCGATAATGGACAGAATGACATCCTTGCCACTGCAATTTTCCGGCAGTCGGCCGGTCAGATCAAAGCGAATGGCGGAGGGGACTTTGAACCAGGCGGTGCCGGTGGCCATACCGGCAGCCATGTCGGTACTGCCGACGCCGGTGGAAAAAGCGCCCAGCGCACCGTAGGTACAGGTATGGCTGTCCGCGCCAATGATGCAGTCCCCGGCGCACACGACGCCCTGTTCCGGCAGAAGGGCATGTTCGATGCCCATTTTGCCCACGTCGTAGAAGTGGCTGATGCAGTGTTCGCAGGCGAATTCCCGGCACTGCTTGGACTGTGCGGCGGCCTTGATATCCTTGTTGGGGACGAAGTGGTCGAGCACCACGGCGACACGGTCTTTGTCGAAGACCTCAGTAAAACCGGCCTTTTCAAACGCATTAATAGCGACAGGCGTAGTGATATCGTTTCCCAGGACGATATCCAGCTTGGCGCTGATGAGCTGTCCGGCCTCTACGGAATCCAGACCGGCATGTGCGGCCAGGATTTTTTGCGTCATAGTCATTCCCATTGGTTATGCACTCCTGTTCTGCAAATCGCATCAATTTATCATACTGTTGTAAGCGCTGAGCAGCGCGTGGGCGCTGGCGCGGATGATATCGGTATCGGTTCCGACACCCCAGTACATCTCACCCTTTTCCGTTTCCAGACCGATATAGGCGGCGGCGGTAGAGCCGGAGTTTTGGCTTTGCAGGCTGTGTTCGGTGTAGACGCGGAGGCGGTAGACGCCGCCGGTGTAGGATTTCAGCGCGTTGCTGATGGCGTCCAGCGCACCGTTGCCCGCGGCCCGCAGGGTGGTATTGATGCCGTCCCGGGAGAAAATGATCTCGGCGCTGCTCTCGCCCACCGTGTGGCTGAAACGCATGTCGGCAATGGAGATGGGGTTGGTATGATTAAAGTAGTGTTCCTGAAAGATGTTCCAGACATCGCTGACCTTCAGCTCCTTGTGTTCGGTGTCGGAGATGTGTTTGCACAGATAGCTGAGGTCCTCACGCATCTGCGGCGGCAGGTTGTATCCGTAATTCTGCTCAAGGAGATATCCGATGCCGCCCTTGCCGCTCTGGGAATTGACGCGAATGACGTCGGCGTCATAGGTGCGGTTGATGTCTTTGGGATCGATAGGGATATAGGGGACGTTCCAGCGGTGGGACTGGGTTTCCTCCCGCCACTTCATACCCTTTGCAATGGCGTCCTGATGACTGCCGGAGAAAGCGGCGAATACCAGCGCCCCGGCGTAGGGAGACCGCTCATAGACATGCATCCGGGTACATTTCTCATAGACCTTGGCAATGGTGGGCATATCGGAGAAATTGAGGTGGGGGTCCACGCCGTGGGAGTACAGATTCATGGCGAGGGTAATGATATCGACGTTGCCGGTACGCTCGCCGTTGCCGAAGAGGGTGCCCTCCACGCGGTCGGCCCCGGCCAGCAGGGCCAGCTCGGTGTCGGCGACGCCGGTGCCGCGGTCGTTGTGGGGATGGAGAGAGACGGTAATGAATTCCCGGTACTTGAGGTTTTCACACATATACTCGATCTGGCTGGCGTAGACATGGGGCATACTCATCTCCACGGTCACAGGCAGATTGATGATAACGTTGTTGGAGGCGGAGGGCTCCAGCACGTCGAGGACTGCGTTGCAGACCTCCAGCGCATACTCCGGCTCCGTACCGGTAAAGCTCTCAGGGGAATACTCAAAGCGGAAATTGCCCTCATACTCGGCGGCCAGTTTTTTAATCAGCTTGGCGCCGTCCACGGCAATCTGCTTAATTTCCTCTTTGGATTTCCGGAAGACCTGTTCCCGCTGTGCCTGGCTGACGGAATTGTAAATATGGATAATGGCGTTAGGCGCGCCCTTGCAGGCTTCAAAGGTTTTCCGAATAATGTGTTCGCGGCACTGTGCCAGCACCTGGACGGTGACGTCTTTTGGGATCATATCGCGTTCGATGAGGGTGCGCAGAAATTCGTATTCGGTTTCGGAGGCGGCGGGAAAGCCGACCTCAATCTCTTTGAAGCCGATTTTCAGAAGCAGCTTATAGAACTCCAGCTTTTCCTCCAGATTCATGGGGATCACGAGGCTCTGGTTTCCGTCGCGCAAATCGACGCTGCACCAGACGGGGGCCTTTTCGACGTGGTCCTTCTGGACCCACTTGAGGTGTGAGCCGGGGGCTGGGAAGTAGCCCACGCTGTATTTGCTTGCGTCCATCATAGTAAAAAACCTCCTAGAGATAAAAAATTGGCTCTGCACAGGAACGCGCGGCAGGAAGGATGCAGGCAAAGAAAAGGGCTCCGTCTCTTCGACTGAAAGAGACAGGGCCCTGAAGAAAACAGACAGACCTTGCGGTACCACTCTTTTTGCCGCGAGACGCGGCCGCTCACCGTGACAGAAACATCACTCCCCAAGGTAACGGTTGGGCACCGTTCGTCCTACTGAGAGCGGAAAATAGCAAGCGCGCTGTTCAGAACGACCGCTCCGGGGCCAGTATGCGGGCCATCCATCCGCCGGCTTGCACCGACCGCCGGTTCTCTGAAGCAGGAAGCGGACCGCTTTATCCCCATCGTTGCGTTTGTTGAAAGTGTGTATTGGATTGTAGTCCGTATTATAGCATGATTTTTTCATTTGTCAATAGTGAAAAATTACTATAATTGGGGGGAGAAAAGATTTTTACTCTCCAGAAGATGAACAGTCAAGACAATATTTTACTCCTCCGAATCAGAGCTGGCAAACTGTTCAAGCCCCTCCACCCATTCTTCGGGAATTGCAAGTCCCCCTCCATATTTTCCGGCAGGGGAAAAATAACTCTTTATTTGACCGGCAAGATACGACTGCTTTCTGTACTTGGCCTTTTTTCTGGCAGACAATGGTGTATTGATAAAAAGGATATGCCTGCCGTCCGGCAGACTCAGCTGCGCACGCAATTTTATCATATCTGTTTTTGGCGGAACAACAATCAAATAAATATCATTTCCATAAGCAGCGGAAACGAACTCCTCTGGGGAGCTATATGTAAGAAGCGTATACCTGCCCAAATTATCGACAAACTCCGTTTCAGGCCAATCGGGCAGGGGGGTATCCTGTAGGTTCAGCAAATGGAGATACCATTCTCCCGGAGAGACGGCGTATTCTTTTTGTATAGAAATAGCCTTTTCGATTGTTTCAATATAACCGGAATAAAAGCGGATATCGCAGTCAAACAACTCCGGGTCGTCTGCAAAGGACTCAATCATTTTCTCCGCTTTATAGATCTCATAATACAGGCGCGGTATATTTTTCCCGCGTGCGACGTCGAACCCTTGGCAAATACCCAAATTATAATAATCAAATTCTGTAGAATTTTTGTAAGGCAAAGACTCGTTCATAATCCGGCTGTAGTATTCGGGGACATCTATGTACTCATATTTTTCCTCACCTTCCCTGAATACGAACTTTTTTTTGCCACTTTTTGTTAAACCGAACAGAATGCGTCCTTTATCATCATAGACCATTCTGACCATCTTCAACTTTTCCCATGCTGGATTCTGGCAGCATTTTATATCATATTCTTCGATCTTACAGTCAGCATTTTCGGACAACACTGATTGCCGCAGTTCTTCAGCGGCAGTCCGGGCCAGTTCTAAGGACGAATAGTGATTAGACGTATACGAACACGATTTAAAGAAGCTGTTTGAAACTGACCAGCCAGAGTTTTTGGCCGACACAAAATAATCGTCTTTATCGCACCGGACAATCATAATATCAAAGGATTTTGTAAATTTAGCGATATCGACTCCTATGATCCGGCATTTTGGATGAAAAGGAAGAATTTCGGCTTTCATCTGATTTGCAGCGATTTTGGCGGAATCTAATGACGGATAGCGGTCTGACGTTTTTAGACAGTTTATTAACAATGAATAATATATTGTTGAATCTGCCGTTTTTTCCGATACATAATAGCTGTCCTCATGCCGTTTGATAATCAGCACATCTTTTCTTGTGCTATCTGACATAACCATGCACCTCCTAGATCTGTGTATACCTCTTATTTTTCCGGATGATGCCCACGGATTTCGTCGATATTAAAGGGCGTTGTCTGATAGACGAAATAATTCAGCCAATTGCTGTAGAGCAGATTTGCGCAGGACCGCCAGCTCACGCGGGGCGGCTGGGAATCATCGTCGCCGGGATAATAATTTTTCGGGACTTCTATTGGTTTTCCCAGGTTTTTATCTCTCAGATATTCCTGCTCCAGCGTATTTGCGTCGTACTCGCTGTGTCCGGTAATAAAGATCTGCTTTCCCTTTGCGGTAGCCAGCGCATAGATCCCGGCCTCGGGGGAAGTGGCCAGGATTTTCAGCTCCGGCACCTTCTCCACATCCTCCCGGCGAATGGTGGTGTGTCTGGAATGTGGCACCATAAACACATCGTCGCTGCCCCGGAACAGCATATTGCTTTTCCGCTCCACAACATGAGGGAACACGCCAAACAGTTTTTTCTCCAGGGGATATTTTTGAATTCCGTAGTGATAATAGAGTCCGGCCTGTGCGCCCCAGCAGATGTGGAAGGTGCTGTGTACATGGGATTTGCTCCACTCCATGATCTCGCACAGCTCAGGCCAATACTCCACCTCCTCAAAGGGCATGTGCTCCACAGGCGCGCCGGTGATCACCAGACCGTCAAAGTTCCGGTCCCTGACGTCGGAAAAATGCTGGTAAAAGGTCAGCATATGCTCCGGCGGCGTGTTTTTCGAGACGTGCCCGCAGGGAGAGATCAGCTCTAAATCCACTTGCAGCGGCGTGTTGGACAGCAGGCGGCTGAGTTGGGTCTCGGTAGCGATTTTGGTAGGCATCAGATTCAGGAGCAGGATTTTCAGCGGACGGATGTCCTGTGTTTTGGCCCGCGTTCTGGTCATCACAAAGATATTTTCATCGGTCAGCGTTTTTACGGCGGGCAGTTCATTGGGAATACGGATAGGCATAAAAAGGGACCTCCTTGTGGGCAAATGGGGGAGAACAGCAACAAAAAGCCGTCCCTGATGCGAAACACATCAAGGACGGCAAAAAAGCGCCGTGGTACCACCTTGTTTCACTTCTGTCTTACAACAGAGAGCCTCTGCGGGTACAGAAAAAAATACCCTGGCGCTGTAACGGGCGCTCCCGTCGCGGCCTGCGGGCAGCAGCGTGTACACTGCACCCGGTCGGGGCGCGGCTCCAAGACCATCTTCCGCTGTGATTTCAGCGCCCGTTTTCACCAGCCGGGCTCTCTGCAGCCTGTCCCACAGCATACTCTTCTTTTCTCCGCCTTTGCAATATAACAGAATAAGTTTACGGGAAAAACGCCGCGCCGTCAACCGGCAAATTGCTACAAAAATACGGACAAAAATACCGTTAAAATGACGGAAGAAGCAAAAACAGCAGAAGAATTTGGGGACAGAATGGGATTGACGGCGAAAAGAAAAAGAGGTATGATAAAAGCGGAGAAAATGGGGGAATCGCAGAAAAGACTTATAAAGACACAAAATGAGGTAAAGTCATGAAACAAAAAATCATATCGTTTTTATTGGTGCTGTCGGCGGTAACACTGTCGGGGTGCGCGGGACTGGATGCGGTAAACGACGTGGTACAGCTTCCGGAGCTGACGCAGACCGAGACTCTGCCGGACAGCAGGGTGGACATTCCGGACGGCGCAGCCTTGGAGGACCCCGGCACAAGTGCCGGAGATGAGGACGTCCTTTGGAACAACGCTCTTCCGGACGAAGCGGCTCTGGATGAAGAGGGGACATATAACAGCAAAGAGGACGTATCGCTGTATCTCCATTTATACGAACATCTGCCAAGCAACTACCTGACGAAAAGCGAGGCCAGAGAACTGGGTTGGACCGGAGGTTCCGTAGAAAAATACGCGCCGGGCTGTGCGATTGGCGGTGACCGGTTCGGGAACCGGGAGGGCCTTCTGCCGGAGGAACCGGGACGGCAGTATTACGAATGCGATATCGATACTGCCGGCGAGAGCAGCCGCGGCGCAAAACGGATTATTTTTTCAGATGACGGTTTGATCTACTATACCGAGGACCACTATGAAAGCTTCACGCTGTTGTACGGGGAGGAATAAGTCACGAAAATCATCGTAATCGACGGCGGTCTGATGCCAACAAAAGAGGCGGCACATACATATCTGGCGGAAAAGCTTTCCTTTCCGGCCTATTACGGCAGAAATCTGGATGCGCTCTATGATGTTTTGTCAGCGGAGACGGAGGTCCCTGTGTGTCTGGTAATTTACCGCCGGGAAGAGCTGGAAAAATCGCTGGGTGCTTACGGCGCGTTATTGCTGGAAACAATACGGGATGCCGTGCGGACAAATCCCAATCTACAGGTTGTATACGACGGGGACGAGAGATAAAAATCAGGCGGAAGCGGGGCTGACGGCAGCCTCGCTTTTGTTGCAGGGAGGCGCTCATGGAATTATTAGATCCCAACCAGTTTCCGTTTTTAACGGAAAAAGACTGTATTCAGATACAGCAAAAATTGGCGGAATATGTAGAGGAACAGGATACGTTTGAGAAAATCCGGACAGTAGCGGGAGTAGACATCGCCTACTGGCAGGCGGGAGGAACCGAACAGGCGGTATGCTGCATAGTTGTGATACGGGCGGACAACCATGCAGCGATTGAAACGGAGTACAGTGCGGGGGAGATAAAATTCCCCTATATACCAGGATGCTTTGCCTTTCGGGAACTTCCTTTAGTGCTTGAGGCAGCAGAGAAATTAAAATGCCGCCCGGATTTATACCTGTTTGACGGCAACGGCATTTTACACCCCCGGAAAATGGGATTGGCATCCCATGCGTCCTTTTATCTGGATGCGCCCACGGCAGGGATTGCCAAGCACTGTTTCCGGCTGGAGGGCGCGGTGTATACGGAGCCGGACAGCGCGGCGGGCGCGTATACGGATATTATAAAAGACGGTTATGTACTTGGCCGGATAGTCCGCACGCACAGCAATGTCAAACCGGTATATGTCTCTGTAGGGAACCGCATTGCCATAGAGACGCTCACAAGTCTTGCGCTGCAATTAACGGAAAAAGAAAGCCGCATTCCCATTCCGACACGTTTAGCCGATTTGGAGACGCACCGCAGACGCAGGGAATTATGCCAAGTATAAAAGCCTTTACTGTATAAAACGCCGGAGATTGGACAGACTAACGAAACCAGGAAAAAGACAGGAGGCGGAGTTATGTCAAAGTCCAATCACAAAGCGGTTCTGACCTTCAGCGCCCTGCTGGCGCTCACCCTGATTGCGGCGGTTCTGGTATCGCTGGACGTTCAGGAAGCCGTGCCGGTATCGGGCGAGGCGGTCATACCGGCATCGGCGGCAAACTGGGGCTTATCGTTCCAAACCGAGGGGGCCGCGCCGTCAGGCAATGCCTCAGCAGCGGATTTAGCGAAATATGACGCCTATTATCTGGGAGATACCAGCAAAAAGGTCATTTATCTGACGTTTGACTGCGGCTATGAAAACGGCTGCACGGAACAGATTCTGGACGTCCTGAAGAAGCATAACGCCCCGGGCGCATTTTTTGTGGTAGGGCACATGATCGAGAGCGCGCCGGAGATCGTTAAGCGAATGGCGGAGGAGGGGCATGTGGTAGGCAACCACACCTATCACCACCCGGACATGTCCAGCATATCGGAACAGGAGGCGTTTCAAAAAGAGCTGGACAGTCTGGCGGAGCTGTACCAGGAGGCGACAGGAAAAGAGCTGTCCCATTTTTACCGTCCGCCGCAGGGGAAGTACAGCGAGGAGAATCTGAAACAGGCGCAGGCGTTAGGCTATAAGACGGTGTTTTGGAGTCTGGCGTATGTAGACTGGTACGCGGACGACCAGCCGACGCGGGAGGAGGCGTTTTCGAAGCTGCTCCCCCGCATCCACGACGGCGCGATTGTGCTGCTGCACTCGACCTCGCGGACGAACGCGGATATATTAGACGAGCTGCTGACAAAATGGGAGGAAATGGGCTACAGCTTTGCCTCACTGGAGACGCTGTAGACAGACGAAGAGAGCCGTGTGTAAACACGGCTCTCTCCTTCTCTCCCTCTTACTAAACGTCCGTCACTTCTTCTGTTCTTTGGACGAACGGTCATAAGCAACAATCACGCGGCGGTTGGGTTCGGTGCCCATGGAATAGGTGGTGACGCCCTCCGCCTCCTGCAAAGCGGTATGGATCACATGCCGCTCGTAGGCGTTCATAGGCTCCAGCGTCACATTGCGGCGGTTGCGGACCACCTTTGCCGCTACTTTCCGGGCCAGATTTTGCAGGCTCTGTTCCCGTTTGGCGCGGTAGTTCTCCGCATCCACGTGGACACGGACCCGTTTCTCACCGCTCCGGTTCACACAGTAGCTGGTCAGCTGCTGGATGGCGTCCAGCGTCTCGCCCCGGCGGCCGATGAGCTGTCCCAGCTTTTCGCCCTCCAGAATGACCTTGTACCGGCCTTCCTCCGGCCTGTACACCTTCACCTGCGCCTCGCTCTCCATATGCTCCAGCAGGCCCGTCAGGAATTCGGTGATTTTCTGGGCCTTTTCATCGGCGCACAGCTCGCCTGGATCCTCCTGGGGCACCGGTGCAGGAACAGGAGCGGGGGCAGGTTTGGATTCCTGCTGCGGGACCGGCGGGGGTTCCGGACGCGCCTTTTTTACACGTTCCGGACGGGGGGCCTCCTGTCTCACCGGTTCCTTGACCGGCGCTGGTGTGGGCATAGGGGCGGGCTTTTTCCCGGCCTTAGCCGGACGGGGGTTTGGCTCCTCCTCCAGACCGTAGCTGACGCGGATCTTGGCCGGACTTGCGCCGAACAGGCCGAACAGGCCCTGCTTACCCCGTTCCAGCACCTCAATGGATACCTCATCCTCTGTCAAGCCCAGCTGGGCCAGCGCATTGCTTTTGGCTTCTTCAATGGTTTTTCCCGTTACATCAATTGATTTCCTTGACATATCGGCTCTTACTCCTTCCCGTCGTACCGGTCGGCCCGGTAACTGCGTCCCCGGGCATAGGGCCGATCTCCCACCCGGCCGGCCTCCGTGGTGGACGGCCCGCTGCTTTTCTGCGGCTGTTTTTTCGGACGCTTCGCATCCAATACCCGCTGTTCAGCGGCTTTCAGTTTTGCTTCCTCCATTCGGAGCTTCCGTTCCGCCTCACGCTTTGCGGCCCGTTCCTCCTCCTCGGCGTTCAGCTTATCGGTGTAGAATTTCCCCATGATAGGCTCCTGAATCATGGCGAACACGCTGTTGGCAATCCAGTAGAGACCCAGCGCGGCGGGCATGATAAAACAGAACCAGAGGGTCATCAGGGGCATCGTCAGGTTCAGCATTTTCATACTGGCCTGCTGCTGTGCGCTCTGACCGTTGCTCTTGCTCATGATAATGGTCTGGAAATACTGGAGGCCCGCAGCCAGGACCGGGATCAGGATCAAACCGACCAGGGCGGGGGTAAAGGAGAAATTAGAAATAGCGGTCTGGGGCTGGACGCTCAGGTCCACGCCCAGAAAGCTGTAGCGCACCTGAATCAGGCGGTCTCCCACGCCCTCCACGGCGCTCCAATCCGTTTTGGACCAGTTCTGCGAAATAAAGTTGGACAAATAGATCTGTTCATAGGCGCTGTAAGCACCGGCGCGGACCTCATCGGGCACATAGCCCAGCGCGGCGGCGGTATTCCGCAGCGCCTCGCAGGCGGTGTCGCTCAGGCCCATGAAGTAGGTGATGGGCATACGGATGACGGAATAGAGGGGTACCAGAATAAAGAGTGGGAGGAAGGACCACAGACATCCGCCCATAGGGTTAATGCCCTCCTCCATATAGAGCTTTTGCAGCTCCTCCTGATACTTCTGCGGATTTTTGGCATATTGCTTTTGCAGTTCTTCCTGGCGGCCGGTGAGCCGTCCCATGCGGACCATACTGCGTTTGGACTTCATCTGGAAGGGCAGGAGCACCAGCTTCACCACCAGACTGAAGAGGATAATGGCGAGTCCGTAGGAACCGGTAACGGCGTAGAGCCAGCGGAGCACGGCGGCGAAGGGAATGGAAATGAGTTTGCCCATTAGTGTATTTTCCTCCGAAATAGATAGAGATCAGGGCACGGGGTCGTAAAAATCCCCTT